>NZ_JASCPM010000075.1:0-10347 GCF_029960215.1 Pseudomonas sp. PS01301
TCGAACAACCAGACCATCACCATTCCGGTAGGTCAGACGTCGGGCACTGTGTCCTACGTCGTCGGCAACGACGTGTACAAAGGCGCCGACAGCGTCAGCACCGCCATCACTGGCGTGACCGGCGGCAGCTACGAGCAACTGGCCCCGAACACCACCCCAGTCGTGACCCAGGTCAGCGATGTGATCGATGTCACCACCATCAGCCTCAGCGGCGCTGCGTCGGTGACCGAAGGTGAATCTGCGAACTACACGTTGACCCTGAGCAATCCGACCAATGTCGATACGAAGTTCACCCTGAACCTGAGCTACGGTGGCAGCGCGACAGGTGCCGACTATCGGGGCACGGACACCATCACCGTGACCATCAAGGCGGGTGAAACCACCGCCAACTTCCAACTGCCCATCGTCGATGACGCCCTGGTCGAAGGCCGCGAGAACGTCGTAGTCACCATCGCCAATCCAACCGGCAGCAACTTTGAAAGCCTGGTGGTCAACCCGCAGGCCGCCAGTGTCAACACCGTCATCATCGACAACGATGCGCCGGTGGTGGGCGACAATGGCGACAACAAGGGCGTGGCTGGCAACAAGCTCAGCGGCACCGAAGACAATGCCGTGGCCTTGGACTGGGCTTCGTTCAACGTCCAGCCAACTGCCAACCCCACCCTCGACCTGGGCATCAAGTTCACCAGCCTGCCGGCGAACGGCAACCTGCAGTTCAACGACGGCAGCGGTTGGAAAAACCTCATCCAAGCAGATCTGGGCACTACCTTCAGCAAAGCCGACATCGATGCCGGCAAGCTGCAGTTCGTTCCAGTAGCCGACGAGTCGGGTAGCGATGCCTATAAAAACGCCGGTACCGGTGACCAGCACAGCGACTACGCCAGCTTCACCTTCACCCCGACGGTCGATGCGCTGGTGGGCAAGCCTGGCACGGTCACCATCGATATCAAGCCGGTAGCCGATGCCCCGATCCTGAGCCTGACACCGGACTACGTCGTTCCGACCGGTCTGATCAAGTACACCTACACGGGTCTGAAAGGCCTGGGCACCAATGGTGAAGGCGCTGATCCAGCACTGATCAAGTCCACCATCGAAGCCGCCAACCGGCCTCAGGGCGTGGTCATCTCCAATGTGGGTGACACCAGTGTCGTCCAAGGCACCGGTACCAAGGTCACCGGCTTGATCTTCCTCGAAGCTGGCAAGACCTACACCTTCAGCGGCAAGGCCGACGACGGTCTGCTATTCAACGTCGGCGGCAAGGACTTGGCCACTGCGCATTGGGGACCAGGCTCTTCCCCTAACGCGGGTGTTTTCAGCGGCACCTTCAAGCCCACGGAAACCGGCTATTACAGCCTCGACCTGTATCACCACAACCAGAATGGGCCCGGTAACTACACCCTGAACCTGTCGGTCGACCAAGGCCCAGCCACTGCGATCGGTAAGAGCGGAGCGCTGCTGTACACCGACATCGCCGACCTGGTGAACCAGGGTATCAAGGTCACTCCGCACGTCGACGGCAACGGCGATGGTTACTACGCCGGTTACGAACTGAACCACGGTGCCGAAAACACCGCGATCCAGTTGAGCACCATCAACGTCACCTTCGGCGACACGCGTGATGGCTCCGAACTGCACGTGTTGCAGATCAGCGGTATCCCGGCAGGTGCAGAGCTGCGTGATGGCGCCGGCCATAGCTACGTTTCCACGGCTGGTGGCACCGGCACGGCCGATATCACCAAATGGGATCTGAAAACCCTGACCATCACGCCGCCGACCGATTTCAACGGCACGCTGGCGCTGACCGTCAAGGCCACCGCCACCGAGAACGCTGACCCGGCCAACCCTGCGTCGGTCACCCAGAAGCTCAACGTCATCGTCGACGCCGTGAACGACGCGCCCGTGGTGGCCATGGATGAACGTGTGGTCTTCAACGAAGGCTCCGCACAAGCCGTCCATCTGGTCACAGGCCTGAGCATCAGCGACAAGGACAACACCGTTGGCGATCAACTGCAAAGCGCGAAGATCGTCATCCACAACACCATGGCCGGTGACACCTTGAGCTCGGCCTTCGCAACCGGCAACGGCACCACCACTCAAGGCATTGCCTACAAGGTCGCAGGCGTGGGCAGCGATGGCACCATGACCATCACTCTGGAGGGTGCCGCAAGTCGCACTACCTATCAGGACGTGATCAGTTCGATCATGTTCAAGGCAACCGGCGAGCACCCGGAAAGCACCGTGCGCCAAGTTTCGGTCGAAGTAACCGATACCGGCGTGCAAGGCAATGGTGCAAACGCTGCGACCTCGGTCGTGGCCAACAGCGTGATGATGGTCAAGCCCGCCGTGGTCGTGACTCTGTCGGCCGACCCACAGGCCTTCGAAGGCGGTGTGATCAAGTACACCGCCACCCTGACGGACCTGCACGGCAATGCCGTCAACGCTCAGGACACCATTCGGGTCGACATCGGCAACGGCGCGAGCATCAGCATCGCCAAGGGCGCCTCGGCAAGCTCGACCACTGTCGATGCGCCAGCGGACGACGTGTACAAGGACGCCGATTCGGTCAGCCGTACCATCCAGAACGTGAGCGGTGGCGGCAACGTCACGCTGATGCCGAGCACCACGCCGGTCAATGTGCTGGTCAACGACACCATCGACGCTACCAAGGTCAGCTTGAGCGCCACATCGGCCGTCAACGACGGCGGCGTCATCACCTACACTGCCACCCTCGACCACGCGGCCGACAAGGCCGTGAAGCTGCTGCTGTCGAACGGTCAGACCATCGACATCGCGGCCAAGGCTACACAAGGTTCCGTTAATTACACGGTGGCCAACGATGCTTCGCGTGCCGGTATGATCACGGTCGCCGTCACCGGTATCGCCAACGCCGCCGATGGCAAGCCGATCGATGGCAACTTCGAAAAACTCCTGTACCAGGATGCATCGGCCAGCACCACTGTGACCGGTCCACAGACCACCATCGGTATCACCGGTGCCGAGCGGATCACCGAAGGCCAGTCGGCCATCTACACCCTGACCCTCAGCCACGAGACCAAGAGCCCGGTCACCGTCACCCTGAGCTATTCGGGCAAGGCGGCCAATGGTGCCGACTTCCAGGGCCAGACCACCGTGGTCATCAACGCCGACAAGTCGTCTGCGACCTTCCCCATCAGCGCCCTGAGCGATCAGTTGCGTGAGGGAACCGAACAACTGGTCGTGACCATCGACTCGGTCACCGGTGGCAACTTCCAGAGCCTGACGCCAGACCCGGCCCACGCCAGTGTTGCCATCAACATCATCGACAACACCCTGGTGGCCGACACCGCCACGGTCGATGAAGGCGCCACCCTGAACGGCAACGTGCTGACCAATGATCGCGACGGTGACAACAGCCTGACCGTGGCCAAGTTCAGCATCGGCGACACCAGCTATGCCATGGACGCCAACGGCCATGCCTCGGCGTCGGTCACCGCCATCGTGGGCAACCAGTCGGTGACGGTCGGCAATCTGACCATCGCCGCCGATGGCAGCTACACCTACACGCCGGCCAAGGGTTACGAGCACTGGAGCGGCACCGTGCCAACGGTCAGCTACACCACCAATACCGGTGCGGTCAGTACCCTGGACATCACCGTGGCGCCAGTCAGCGATACGCCGCTGCTGAGCGTTGCCAACCCAACTTCGTGGACACTGTCCGGCGACGCCAACACCGTCACCAGTGGCCAGGTCAGCCAGTTGGGCGAAGCGTGGAAGACCCACAACGCCAACAACTACATCGAGGTCAACCCGTACAGCGTCTACAACGGCACCTCCAGCAGCACCAAGGTAATCGAGCTGGAAAGCAACGTGGGCGACGCCAGCGACCTCTACACTGTCGTGGCCAACGCCAAGGCCGGTTCGCTGTACACCCTGGACTTCGACTACTCGCCACGCAAAGGGCATGAAGGCGATTCCGACATCAAGGTCATGTGGGGCGACAAGGTGGTCGCCGTGATCAACGGCACCACCGTTGGCATGGTGCACTACAGCCTGCAATTGCCAGTGGACAGCACCGCCAGCAAGACCTTGACCTTCGCTTCGGTGGACAAGAACTCGTTCGGCGGCCTGCTGGACAACATCACGCTGTCCACCACCGGCAACACCGGTGTGGCTGGCAAGGCGATCGCGCTGTCCGAGATCACTTCGCAGCTGGTCGACCGTGACGGTTCCGAAACCCTGACCACGACCATTTCCAACATCCAGGCCGGTGCCACCCTCAGTGACGGCACCAACAGCTTCACCGCCAGCAGCACCGCCCAGGTTGCGGATGTCAGCAAGTGGGACCTGTCCGCCTTGACGCTGACCACTGCAGCCAATGCACCTGTCGGTGACATCAACCTGAAAGTCAACGCCAGCGCCAAGGACGGTACCGCCGTCGCTGCAGCGGCTGCTGAACAGACCCTGACCGTGCACGTGGTGGAGGCCAAACAGAGCTACAGCGCAATCACCGGCAACGCCGGCACCGAGACGCTGGACGGCACCACCGGCCGCGACATCATCGTCGGCGACGTGACACCGACCCAGACGCAGAACGGCGCCAGCTACAACATCGCCTACATCCTGGATCGCTCCGGCAGCATGAAGGACACCCTGGCCAGCGCGAAGGATTCGGTCGCGAACGCGGTCCAGCAGCTTTCGCAGAACCTGGGCGGCGGCACGGTCAAGGTGACCATCGTCGACTTCGGTACCGACGCGCAGCAAGGCACTACGCTGACGCTCAAGGCGAACATGTCGTTGGACGAGATTAAAAAAGATCTTGGCCTCAATGCGATCACCGCCAATGGTGGTACCAACTACGAATCCGCGTTCTACAAGGCCGCGACCTGGTTCAACGGGACCGAAGCCACCAGCAACACCGGTGCCGTGAAGCTCAGCTACCTGATCACCGACGGCGAACCCACCTACTACCTGGACACGGCCGGTAATCGTCAAGGCGATGGTCGCACCACCAACAGCGCCGTCGTCGAGGGTTCTGCCGAAGGATTCGCAGCCCTGGCCAAAGTATCGACCGTGGAGGCGATCGGGGTTGGTAACAACTCCAACAGCGCCACCGTGGCCACCTTGCAGAAGTTCGACAGCGATGGCGAAGTGCAGACCAAGATCGATGTCAGCAATATCGCTGCCGCACTGAAGAACAGCATCATCACCGCCGGTGGCGACACCATCAACGGCGGCGAAGGCCACGACATCCTGTTCGGCGACACCATCTCGTTCACCAAGGCGGGCGTGACCACCGAGGGTACGGCAGCCCTGACCGAGTACGTGAAATCGGTCACCAACGCAAGCTCGGTCACCTCCGAGCAGGTACACGACTACATCACCAAGCACGCCAGCGACTTCAACGTCGGGCCTGCCAGCTCCGAGGGCCAGGCCGGTCTGTTCACCGTCGCCAAGGGGGGCAACGACTTCCTCAACGGCGGTGATGGCGACGACATCATCTACGGCCAGCGTGGCGATGACACCCTGCGTGGCGGTGCCGGCAACGACGTGCTCTTCGGTGGTGCCGGCAAGGATACGTTCGTGTGGAAAAGCGGTGACGTGGGTACCGACACCATCAAGGACTTCAGCCATGCCGAAGGCGACAAACTGGATCTGTCCGACCTGTTGCCATCGGATGCCGAAACCAACCTGGCGAACTACCTGAAGCTGAGCACCGACACGGCTGGCAACTCGACCCTGCAGATCAGCACCAAAGGTGGTATGACGTCGGCTGCGGCCACCGTCACGCCGGACGTCACCATCAAGGTCGACAATGCGCACTGGGGCAGCGGTACCGATGCCATCAAGTCGCTGATCTCCGGTGGCGACCTGCTGGTCAAGCACCACGATTGATGCCATCGGCAGCCAGCCCCGACGGGTCGGCTGCCGTCAGCATCCATAGTGTCGGAATCCGTGTAATCTCTGCCGAGGCTGCCCTGCAGTCTCGGCAGGTTTTTTTCGATGGGAGTGTTTCGATGTTCTACGTACAACGCGATCGACAAGGTGCATTGATCCGTGTGGAGGCGGCACCCTATGCCGAAGCCACGGAAACCCTGCCGGCCGATCACCACGAGATCCAGGCGTGGTACGCCAACGATGTGGTCGAAACCAGCCTGAAACAGCTCAAGCAGAGCGATCTGGACATGATCCGGGTACTCGACGACCTGATCCAGGTACTGACCAGCAAAGGCATCATTCGCGTGACCGACCTGCCAGCGGCGGCCCAGGCCAAGCTCAAGGATCGTTCCAGCGCGCGGGTGGCGCTGGGTGGTTTGAACCAGCTGATCAACGACGACGAAACCGGCCTGATCTGAAGCCTTCGTCCCTCCTCACCACCGCGCCTGCAAGTGCACGGTCAGAAGCTGAACGAAGGCCTGTGCGGCAGACCTAGCCTGCCTGCCAGGGCCGCGGCTCGCCCACCAGCTGGCCCTGCACACCGGCAATCCCCATCTCGCGAATCACCTGCAACTCCCCTTCCGTCTCGACCCGCTCGGCAATCAGCGGCAAGTCGATGCTGTGCGCCGCCCGCTGAATGGCCTCGATGAACAGCCGCTTGTGGCTCTCCTGATCGATGGCGCGAATGTAGCTGCCGTCGATCTTCAGGTAGCCAAGGCCCAGATGGGCCAGGTTGCCGATCATGCTGAAACGCCCGCCGAAGCGCTGCAGGCTCAGGCTGTAGCCCAGGCTGCGTAGACGTCGCGTGAACTGCTCCAGCACGCTCTGCTCGGGGATCTGCTCCTCGCCGATTTCCAGGATCAGACGCGGGCCCAAGGACGGATACTGCGCCAGTCTTTCGAACAGCGCTTCCAACGCCTGCGGATCACTCAAGGTCGCCGCAGACAGGTTCAAGGCGAGCGTGGCGTCGTGCTTGCGCAAATGCTCCAGCACCAGCTCCAGCATCAGCCGATCCAACCGCGCGGACCAGCCGAAACGCTCCAGCCACGGCAGAAACCGTCCCGCTGCCACAGCCTGGCCCTGCTCGTCGATCAGCCGTGATAGCACCTTGTGGTGAAGCACCTGCTGGGTGTCCGCGCTACTCACCACCGGTTGGAAGTACAGCTGGAAGCGGCGCTGGCTCAGAGCGTCATCGAGCAGGGTATGCCAGGCGTGGTGATCATTTTCCACCGTCGCCAGCGCCCGGTGCTCCAGACACACCCAGCAACTGTCCCCTGGCCCCTCGGCTTGCGCCAGGGCTTCGTCCGCCAGCTTGAGCAAGGCGTGCGGGTCATCACCCGGGGTGTACGGTGCGAGCCCCAAATGGACCACTGGCAGCAGATCGGTGGCGCCGGTCTGGGCCAGGCTGCGCAGGTTCGCATCGAGCGCCTGTGCGAGCTGCTGGGCCTCCTCGCGCACCATGCCCGGTGCCAGGATGGAAAACTCGCCACCACGGCTGCGGGTGATCAGGTTCTGCGTCTCGGGGTAACCTGCACAGGTGCGAACCAACTGCTGACTCACCGCCTGGAGCAACTGGTCGGTCCGCTGCCCGCCCAAGCGTTGGTTGAGGCCTGCCAGATCGTTGATACGTAACAGCACCAGATACCCGGCGCTGGCCTCTTCCAGATTGCTGACGCGGGTGTGCAACTGCATCTCGAAGTAGCGTCGGTTGGCCAGTCCGGTCAGGCTGTCCTGGTACGACTCGATACGCAGCCTCTCACTGCGTACGGTTTGCTCGTGAAACAGCGCCTTGAGCTTTTCCACCATCTGGTTCATGGCCTGCACCACGCGTCGCAGCTCGGGAGTGCGGGGCAGATCGGGCAGGCTGAGGAACTCCCGGCGAGCAATGGCGTGCGACTGCTCGACCATGTAGTCCAGCGGTTTGAGTTGGCGACGCAGTAGCAGTGCGCCCAACGCGGCACTCACAGCACCGCACAGCAACAACCAGCCCAGACTGCCCAATGCGCCCTGCCACAGCTTGGCCACAGCGAACATGGGGTGACTTACCACCTCCACCCGAGCCGCCTGCTCCCAGCCACGGCTGACGATTGCGTCACCACCCGCCGGGGCCAGATTGATCATCTTCACGAACCAGGCCGGCACACCACTGCCATCCGGCTCTGCGGCTCGCTCGACAATGACGCTGTCATCCGCCAGATTGACCACACGAATGCTCGCATAATAACCGCTGTCAAAGATCGAGCTGACCATCAGTTCGACCATTGCCGGGTCATCGATATTGGGCGTGAGCGACAACGCCAGCGCCGTAGCCGCATCCTGGGCGTGCGAACGCAGCTGATTGACGTACTGAGTGCGCGAGCTCTCAAGGCTGACCATGAAGCTGCCAGTGAAAGCCACCACCAGAAACAGACATATCGCGATCAACAGCTGTTTGAACAGAGACATCGTTGCTCCACTTAATGATCCGGGCTTTCCGGAAAGCCTTCTGCGGCCATTTTCTTCAGCACGTCCTGCCAACGTGACAGGCGTTTGGTATCCCCTACCTTCCTGTTGCCGCCCGCGCCGGTGAGCCACAACCCCTCACCGTTGAAGGCATACACAGGCAGCAGGTCCTGACGCTGGCTGGCAGGCAGGATAGGGTCCATCAGGCTGTCCAGTACCAGTGGCATGGCAGTCGGTGTGGCGTAATAGGTGAGCACCATGTGCGCCCGGTTCTGTCGCAGGGCCTTGACGTAGGTGATGCGCAGCTTGTCGGCAGCGACGCCCAAATGACGCAGGCTGAAATACTTGGCGATCGCATAGTCCTCGCAGTCGCCAGCGCCCTTGAGCAGCGACTGCACCGGCGTTGCCCAGTAATCCACCTCATGCCACAGATCGAGGTCCTCCCGATACCGCAGCTGATGATTGAAGAACTGGTTCACCACTTCCAACTGCTCGCTTTCGCTCAGTGGCTTTTGGGTGGCCAGCAATCGTTGCCACGCATCGATACGCTGCGCGCCCTCACCCAAGGGTCCATACAAACTCTCGGCACGGCGACTGATCTGATTGAAATCCCAATCGGCACGAAGCCCACCCAGCAAGGTAACCGCCAGGGCCAAGGCAATCGCGAGACAGCGCACCGTCTGTAGGTACTTCAACCGTGTAACCAACGTGTTCGATCCGCCGGGGACGCATTGCAGCCCACCATGGTGCGGGGGCGCTGAATAAAAAACAATGGCACGATGAAATCACTTTCGCGAGGTTCTGGGCAGTCTTTTCGTCGCCACAACGTTGCCCTTCGTCTGGCTGCCGGCTTCCCAGACGGTTATTCAAAAGCGCCGCCTTTCAATGTGTAACTGGTTGCGTCAGGATGTCGCAAAATAACAGAGGCTGTTTGGCGTGACTGAAAAAACCACTGTGCTGGCCAGCATTCTGGGCAGTGAACAGGTGCCTGCGCATCTGGCGCGCTCGGTGATCGAAGAAAAGGTTCGTGCAGCGATCTACGATGGACGCCTGCCCTGCGGCATGGCCATCCGGCAGCAGGAACTGGCTACACTGTTCGGCGTCAGCCGTATGCCGGTGCGCGAAGCCTTGCGTCAGCTTGAGGCACAGGGTCTATTGAAGGTCGTGCATCACAAAGGCGCTGTGGTGGCTCCACTGGTCAATCATGACTCAGTGGAAACCTATGCCTTGCGCATGCTGCTGGAATGCGAGGCCCTGCGCCTGTCGATTCCGTTTCTGGAGGAATCCGACTTTGCCTATGCCCAGGACTGTATCGAACGCCTGGAGCTAACTGGCGACTACGTCGAGATCAGTCAACTCAACCGCGCCTTCCACTACACGCTGTACAAACGCGCTGACAATCGCCGGCTGTTGCAGTTGGTAGACGAGGGGTTGATTGAAGAGGAGCGCTTCCTGCGCTTCAACCTGGAAGCCATGGGTTTGCGCAAATTGGCACAGGATGACCATCGACAGCTGATCGAAGCTGCTCGGCAACGTGATATCCCTCTTGCAACCCAGTTGCTGCGAGAGCATCTGCAACGCGGCGTCGATGCCATTACCCGCTATCTGGCGAATGCCCAAGCGCAGGATCAGCAAGGCTGAAAAGCAAAAACCCCTGTCTGCGTCAGCAGACAGGGGTTTTTTATTCAATCTTGACGATGACCTACTCTCACATGGGGAAACCCCACACTACCATCGGCGATGCATCGTTTCACTACTGAGTTCGGGATGGGATCAGGTGGTTCCAATGCTCTATGGTCGTCAAGAAATTCCGTGTGCCGGGCTGGCATGGCCAGCCTCAGCGAAATATTGGGACTTCTACTTATAGACAAAACCCCTACCTGCTCACGCAGATAGGGGTTTCGGAATTGAATCTTGACGATGACCTACTCTCACATGGGGAAACCCCACACTACCATCGGCGATGCATCGTTTCACTGCTGAGTTCGGGAT
>NZ_JASCPM010000076.1:0-10304 GCF_029960215.1 Pseudomonas sp. PS01301
CCGCATTGGCGCCACCGCAATCCGCGTCCGGGCACACCGCATTGGCACCACCGCGATCCGCATCCGGGCACACCGCATTGGCACCACCGCAATCCACGTCCGGGTACGCCGCATCGGCACCAACGCCATCCGCGTTCGGGCACGCCGCATCGGCACCACCGCAATCCGCGTCCCCGGAACACTGCAAGAAACCCTGTAGCAGCGGCGCGAGCCGCGTCGGCGGGCACCGCGGTGGGCCTGGAAAAACGAGCCAGATAAAGGATGAAACGGCGCATCAGGCGCAAGGATTTCGATCAGCGGGCGAACCTGCTCGGGGTTGCACAGTCACACCCTTTAGTCCGGCGCTGAAGCCCACCGTCGGTCGTGCGGAAAGCGATAGAAAAGCGCTTCTGCCCCCGTTTCCCACCGTCACCCTCGACGGAGCCGTCGGAGCAGCCTCTTGATGAACAGTCTTTCCCAGCAGGCCGTGCCTGTTACCCCTACGCACGACCTGCTGCAGCGATTCCAACAGGTACGCCGCCACAGCGAACACTTGGCCAGCCCGCTCAGCGCCGAAGACATGGGCGCGCAGTCGATGCCCGACGCGAGCCCGGCCAAATGGCACCTGGCTCACACCAGCTGGTTCTTCGAAACCTTCCTGCTCGCTGAGCAAGCGCCGCACTACACCCCGTTCGACCCGGATTTCTGCTACCTCTTCAATTCCTATTACGAAGCAGTCGGCCCGCGTCAGCCGCGTCCTCAGCGCGGTTTGATGACGCGTCCAGGACTGGACCGCGTGCTGGCCTATCGCGCGCATGTCGATCAGCACATGGAAGCCCTGCTCAGCGGCGATCTGGACACTGAAGCCCAATCGCTCATCGAATTGGGTCTGTCCCACGAGCAACAGCATCAGGAGCTGTTGCTGATGGACATCCTGCACCTGTTCAGCGTCTCGGCGCTCAAGCCGGCGTACGACCCGGCATGGCCAGCCGACATGGCCGGTCGTCGGGGCCGCTTCATTGGCCAGGCCGGCGGTCTGGTCGAGATCGGCCACGACGGTCACGGCTTCGCCTTCGACAACGAAGGCCCGCGACACACAGTGTTCGCCCAAGCCTTCGAAATCGCCGACCGTCTGGTCACCAACGGTGAATGGCTGGAATTCATCGAAGCTGGCGGCTACACCCAGGCCGGCCTGTGGCTGGCCGACGGTTGGGCCACGGTTCAGGCCGAAGGCTGGTATGCCCCGTTCTACTGGCAGCAGGACCGCGCCGGTGCCTGGCACGAGATGAGCCTGCGCGGGCTGCAACCGCTGCAACTCGACGCACCCGTGGTGCACATCAGCTACTACGAAGCGGCTGCCTTCGCGCAATGGGCAGGCGCACGCCTGCCCACCGAAGCGGAATGGGAAATCGCCGCTGGCAGCGGACAACTGCAGCAACTCGACGATGTAGCCTGGCAGTGGACGCAGAGCGCCTACAGTGCCTACCCCGGCTTTCAGCCTGCGGTCAGCGCGGTCGGTGAATACAACGGCAAGTTCATGATCAACCAGATGGTGTTGCGTGGCGGCGCCAGTATCACCCCGGTCGGACACACCCGCCCCACCTACCGCAACTTCTTCGGCCCCGGCTGCCGCTGGATGTTTTCCGGCGTGCGTCTGGCGCGCGACGTGTCGCCCTACAGCACCCGCAACGACGGCAGCGATGAGTTCGCCCGCGATGTGATCACCGGACTGTCGGCAGCGCAGAAATCCATCTCGCCGAAATACTTCTACGATGCCGAGGGCTCGCAGTTGTTCGAAGCCATCTGCACCCTGCCCGAGTACTACCCGACCCGCGCCGAAACGGCGCTGCTGACCGAGATCGCGCCGCAGTTGGCTGAGTTGGTCGCCGATGATGCGGCGCTGGTGGAGTTCGGCGCCGGCGCCTGCGACAAGGTGCGTCTGTTGCTGGATGCGGTACCGCAGATTGCGCTGTACGTGCCCATCGACATCTGCAGCAATGCGCTTGAAAGCGCGAGCGCCCGGCTGCGCCAACGCTACCCTGCCCTGCGCATTGCGCCGCTGGTGGACGATTTTACCCGTGCCCTGTACCTGCCGGGCGAGACCCAGGGTCATCCGCGCGTGGGCTTCTTTCCAGGCTCGACGCTGGGCAATTTCACCCGTCCGCAGGCCGTACGCTTCCTGCGTTCGGCGCGCGAGCTGCTGGGGCCCGATGCGCGCTTCATCATCGGCGTGGACATGGTCAAGGATGCGGCCACCCTGGAAGCCGCCTATGACGACGCGGCCGGAGTTACCGCACGCTTCAACAAGAACCTGCTGACGCGCATGAACCGCGAACTCGACGGCGATTTCGACGAGGCGGCATTCGACCACCTGGCGCTGTGGAACCCCGAGTACGAGCGGATCGAAATGCACTTGGTCAGCCAGAAAGCCCAACAGGTCCGGGTGGCCGGTCGCACCTTCGCGTTCAAACCCGGGGAACGGCTGCACACCGAGAACTCGCACAAGTTCACCGTGCAGTCCTTCACCGAACTGGCGGCCGCGGCCGGCTGGGACGTCAGCCATCAATGGATAGGCGAAGCCCCGCAGGTCGCGCTGTTCTGCCTGCGCTGACCCATCGGCAGCGCATCATGAGTGAGGAACACCATGACCAAGGCTCTGGAGGAGTACAACCGCAAGCGTGACTTCGACGCCACCCCGGAGCCTTCCGGCGCCGGGCGCAGTGGCAAACGCGGCAAGGCGGCGCGGGCATTGCAGTTCTGCATTCAGAAACACGATGCCAGCCACCTGCACTACGACTTCCGCCTGGAACTGGACGGCACGCTCAAGAGCTGGGCAGTGCCCAAGGGACCGTCACTGGACCCCAAGGCTCGGCGCCTGGCGGTGCATGTCGAAGACCATCCGCTGGATTACGCCAGCTTCGAGGGCAACATTCCCGACGGGCACTACGGCGCCGGTGACGTGATCGTCTGGGACCGCGGGACCTGGATTCCCGAAGGCGATCCTCACCAGGCCTATGAGAACGGCAAGCTCAAGTTCGCCCTGCAGGGCGAGAAGCTGGGCGGCACCTGGAACCTGGTCAAGACTCATATGCCCGGCAAGCGCGAGCAGTGGTTTCTGATCAAATCCAAGGACGCTGCGGCACGCCCGTTGGCCGAGTACGACGTGCTCGTCGCCGAACCCGACAGCGTCATCAGCGAACGCACCCTGGTACCGCGCAAGCGCACCACCAAAGCAGCCGCGAAACCGGCGACCAAACCTGCGGCCAAAGCGACGTCCAAAAGCTCCAAAAGCTCCAAAAGCAAAGCCATCCAGCTGGAAGGTGCCAAGGCGGCCGCCTTGCCCGCCAGTCTCAAGCCCGAATTGGCCACACTGGTGGACTCTGCACCCGAAGGCGACTGGCGCTACGAGATCAAGTTCGACGGCTACCGCATCGTCGCTCGCATCGACGGGAATCAGGTCAACCTCTTCACCCGCAACGGCCACGACTGGACAGCGAAGATGCCGCGCCAGGCCAAGGCGCTCGCTGCCCTGGGCTTGCGGTCGGCGTGGCTGGATGGCGAAGTGGTGGTGGCCAACGAGCACGGGGTGCCGGACTTCCAGGCTTTGCAGAACGCGTTCGAGAACGGGCGCAGTGGCGACATCGTTTTCTATCTGTTCGACCTGCCCTACCTCAACGGTATGGACCTGCGCGCCGTGCCTTTGGAGCAGCGTCGCAGTGCCTTGGCCAAGGTGCTGGAGACCAATAAGGATGACGCGCTGAAGTTTTCCGACGACCTCGGCGGCTCGGCCGGTTCACTGCTCGACAGCGCTTGCCAGATGGGCATGGAAGGCCTGATCGGCAAGCGGGTCGATAGCCCCTACGTTTCCCGGCGCAGCAGCGACTGGATCAAGCTCAAGTGCAAGCGCCGCCAGGAGTTCGTCATCGTTGGCTACACCGAGCCCAAGGGCAGCCGCAGCGCGTTCGGCGCGCTGTTGCTGGGCTTGCACGATGCAGAGAGTGACGAGTTGCGATTCGCTGGCAAGGTGGGCACCGGCTTCAGCGAAACCACCTTGCGCACCCTGCTCGCGCAGTTGCAGGGGTTGGAGACCGCCCGCCCGGCATTGGCCAACCCTCCCTCGGGCCCTCAGGCCCGTGGCGTGCATTGGCTCAAGCCCGCGCTGTTGGCGGAAGTGGCCTATGCCGAAATGACCCGCGACGGCGCCGTCCGTCACGCCGTTTTCCATGGCTTGCGCACTGACAAGCCCGCCAAGGAGATCACGCCCGAAATGCCAGCGCCGAAATCCGGCACGTCCGCCAAATCGGCAAGCAAGTCAGAACGGAAGCCGCGCAAGGCAGCCACCAAGGCCGACGACGCCGACCTTGTCGGGCAGGTGCGCATCACGCATCCCGAGCGGGTCATCGATGCCACCAGCGGCACCACCAAGATGCAGTTGGCCGAATACTACGGGCGCATTGCCCCCTGGCTGCTGCCGCACCTCAAGCAACGCCCCGTGGCGTTGGTGCGGGCGCCCGACGGCGTCGGTGGCGAGCTGTTCTTCCAGAAGCACGCCGGCCACCTGGCGATCCCGCACATTCTCACCTTCGACAAGGACCAGGCGGGCCAGGCTGCCATGGTCATCAACGATGGTCAGGCACTGCTGGGCGCGGTGCAGATGGGCACCGTGGAACTGCACACCTGGAACGCGACCGCGAAGGATTTCGAACATCCCGACCGCTTCGTACTCGACCTGGATCCGGACCCTGCCTTGCCCTGGAAAAGCATGGTCGAAGCCACTCAACTGACTCAGACCCTGCTCGACGAACTGGGCCTTGCATCGTTCCTCAAGACCAGTGGTGGCAAGGGCATGCATGTGGTGGTACCGATCACGCGCAAGCTGGGCTGGGACGAGGTCAAGGCATTCAGCCGCGCCGTGGTGGAACACATGGCCAAACTGATGCCGGAACGCTTCACGGCCGTCTCCGGCCCGAAAAACCGGGTCGGCCGGATCTTCATCGACTACCTGCGCAACGGTCTGGGCGCAACCACCGCCTGCGCCTATGCGGCGCGAGCGCGGGATGGGTTGCCGGTCTCGGTGCCGGTCACCCGGGAGGAAGTGGCGCAGATCAAGGGCGGCGACCAGTGGGACATCGACAGCGTACTCGAACGCCTGGCAGAGCTTGAAGACGATCCCTGGGCAGATTTCTTCAGCACCCGCCAAAGCATCACCGTCGCTATGCGCAAGAAACTCGGGCTCAAATGAACCCATCAACTGCCGCGGTAGGTGGAGTAGCTGTACGGTGACAGCAACAGGGGCACATGGTAGTGCTCCTGAGTTGCATCGATGCCGAACCGCAGGACGATTTCGTCGAGAAACGCCGGCGCCGTGGTGACGGTACCGCGGCTGCGATAGTAGTCACCTGCACCGAAGTGCAGCTGATACACACCCGAACGGTAGTGCTCACCTTCCAGCAGCGGCACATCGCAACGCCCGTCGGAATTGGTCACGGCCGTTACCAGCAGTTCCAGCTGTTCGCCGTCGACGCGGTACAGACGCACTCGAATGCCGTTACCGGGACACCCATGTGCGGCGTCCAAAACGTGTGTGGTCAAGCGTCCCATGGTTGATTTCACCTGTTCAGGGGGCACGCCAACGGCGCACCGTGGTGGAGCGCAAGCGTGCGGTACGCGCCGCAATGGGGCGTGGCACCTGACACCTTGCAAAAACAAAAGCCGCAAAACACGCGTCGATGCAGATTGCTGACCGATTGGGCAGGTTCTTTGCAAGAGCCTGCATCATCGCGTTTGCAAGGATACGGCCATCCAACGGCCCGAGACTCGAGCTTACAAATTGTCCATGCCGTTGTATACAATCGATTCAAGCCTGAAAACGCCTTCCCATGGCGCCTTTTCGAGCGCGTTCTGCCACGTATAAAAGGAAATCCTCGGTGAGCCTCGACTACCCCCGCGACCTGATCGGCTACGGTGACCAACCGCCCCATCCGCACTGGCCGGGCAATGCCCGTATCGCCGTGTCGTTCGTCCTCAACTATGAAGAAGGAGGCGAGCGTAACGTGCTGCACGGCGACAGCGAGTCCGAGGCGTTCCTGTCGGAGATGGTTGCGGCGCAGCCGTTGCAGGGCCAGCGCAACATGAGCATGGAATCGCTGTACGAGTACGGCAGCCGTGCCGGTGTATGGCGCATTCTCAAGCTGTTTCGCCAAGCCGGTATTCCCTTGACAGTCTTCGCGGTGGCCATGGCCGCGCAGCGACACCCCGAGGCGATCCGCGCCATGGTCGCCGACGGCCACGAAATCTGCAGCCATGGCTACCGCTGGATCGACTATCAGAACGTCGATGAAGCGGTGGAACGCGAGCACCTGCTCGACGCCATCCGCATCCTCACCGACATCATCGGCCAGCGGCCGCTGGGCTGGTACACCGGACGCACCGGGCCCAATACCCGTCGCCTGGTGATGGAGGAAGGCGGCTTCCTCTACGACAGCGACGCCTACGACGATGACCTGCCCTACTGGCAACCCGGCTCGGATCGCCCCCACCTGGTGATCCCCTACACCCTGGACACCAACGACATGCGCTTTACCCAGGTGCAGGGCTTCAACAAGGGCGACGATTTCTTCGACTACCTCAAGGACGCGTTCGACGTGCTGTACGCCGAAGGCGTGGAGGCGCCCAAGATGCTTTCCATCGGCCTGCATTGCCGACTCATCGGCCGACCCGGACGTCTGGCGTCGCTCAAGCGTTTCATCGACTACGTCCAAAGCCACGAGCAGGTCTGGTTCGCGCGCCGGGTCGATATCGCCAGGCACTGGCAGCAGGTTCATCCTTTCCCAGGCAGCCCGCGCCCATGAGCCACTTTCGTACCCTGCAGCCTTCCCAACTCAACCGCGCCGAGTTCGTCGCAGCGCTGGGCGACATCTACGAGCACTCGCCGTGGGTGGCCGAACAGGCATTCGAGCGACTGTCGCCGCAACAGCGCGATGACATCGAGGCGGTGCATGCCTGCATGAGCCAGGTGGTGGCCGACGCCGACCGCACCACCCTGCTGGCATTGATAAATGCCCACCCCGACCTGGCCGGCAAGGCCGCAGTGCAGGGTGAGCTCACCGCAGCGAGTACTCAGGAGCAGGCCGGCGCCGGCATCAGTCAGTGCACGCCCGACGAGTTCCAGCGCTTTACCTGGCTCAACGATGCGTACCGGGCCCGCTTTGGCTTCCCTTTCATCATGGCGGTCAAGGGCAGCGATCGACGGCAGATCCTGGCGGCGTTCGAAACGCGGATCGGTCATTCCCCCGAGGACGAATTCGCCTGCGCGCTGCGCGAGATCGACAAGATTGCCCTGTTTCGCCTGCAAGCCCTGTAACCCCATAGCCCCGCCGCCGCACCCGCGGTGACGGACCGACTGTTCATCAACCCTCGTTCAAGGCAGATCCGTATTCATGAAAGCCTACGCCGCACCGTTCCAGAAGTACGTCAACCTGGCCGATGCCCGCCTCGGTACCCGGGCCATTTCAGTGACCGACGATTGGTTCGCCGACGTCAACCGGCTGTTCCAGCCCACCCCGGCGGTGTGGAAGGAAGGCGTCTTCGACGACAACGGCAAGTGGATGGACGGCTGGGAATCGCGGCGCAAGCGCTTCGAAGGCTATGACACTGCAGTGATCCGCCTCGGCGCGCCAGGCTCGATCAAGGGCGTGGACATCGACACCTCGTTCTTCACCGGCAACTTTCCTCCTTCGGCGTCGCTGGAAGCCTGCTTCATCAGCGAAGGCGAACCCGACGATCAGACTCCGTGGGTCGAAATCCTCAGTGCGGTCGAGCTGCAGGGCAATAGCCATCACTACCACAGCATCGACAACGACAGCGCGTTCAGCCATCTGCGCTTCAACATCTACCCGGACGGCGGTGTGGCCCGCCTGCGCGTGTATGGCGTGCCGTTCCGCAGCTGGTCGAGCACCAGCGACGAGGAGCAGATCGACCTCGCCAGCGCCCTCAACGGTGGACGCGCGCTGGCCTGCTCGGACGAACACTACGGCAGCATGAGCAACCTGCTCAATCCCGGCCGTGGCATCAACATGGGCGACGGCTGGGAAACCGCTCGGCGACGTACGCCCGGCAACGACTGGGTCATCGTGGCCCTGGGGCATCCTGGCGTGGTGCAGCAGGTGATCGTCGACACCCTGCATTTCAAGGGTAACTACCCGGACAGCTGTTCGATCCAGGGTGCGTTCGTCAAGGGCGGGACCGACAGCCAGATCGAGACCCAAAGCCTGTTCTGGCGTGAACTGCTGCCCAGCCAGAAGCTGCAGATGCACCAGGAGCACAGCTTCGCGGAGCAGATCAAGGCACTGGGGCCGATTACGCACATCCGGCTCAACGTCTTCCCCGACGGCGGTGTGAGCCGACTGCGAGTGCTGGGCACTCTGGCCCGATAGCATCACTTCATAATAGGACCCAGCATGCGTACATTACCGATCGAACCCTTGACCAAGGCCGCGTTTGCCCCGTTTGGCGACGTGATCGAAACCGAGGGCAGCGCACACTTCCTGATCAACAACGGTTCGACCCAACGCTTCGATCGCCTGGCGGACGTGCAGTTGGGCACCGAGCAGGATCAGGCCGTGATCAGCATTTTCCGCGCCCGCACCTTGCCGATGCCGCTCACCGTACGCATGCTCGAACGTCATCCACTGGGCAGTCAGGCGTTCATTCCGTTGTTGGGTAACGCCTTTCTGATCGTGGTCGCACCGGCCGGCGCCGTCCCGCGCAGCGAAGACGTGCGCGCGTTCATCAGCGATGGTCGTCAGGGCATCAATTACCACAAGGGTGTCTGGCATCATCCGGTGTTGGCACTGCACGATCAGGATGACTTTCTCATCGTGGATCGCAAAGGTCCGGGCAACAATTGCGACGAGTTCTTCTTCGAGGCGTGCGACTTATTGTCGCTCGACCCGTCGTTGTAACTTCCGGGGCATGGCATAGGGCGCCTCACCATTATAAGGACGGCTGGCTTAGTTGCCCTGATCAAGCCTGAAAACATAAAACCAATGCGGCTTGCCAGTGGCTACGCAAACCCCTACCCTGCGCCGCCGCTGGAAGGCGCGGCGTGCGAAGTGGCTGAACCGCGTTAGTTGCTGCATCACTGAACACTGACGAATCTATCCGCCCGGACGAAAACTGGCTAACTCGGATGACCGGTCCGCGGACGCGTTGCGCGCGTTCGGCGGCAACTACAAGTTGACCTTCGGGGCAACAAAAGAGGCGCCACTAGAGTGCCCACACAACTACCACACTTATTTGACCTGAGAGCGATTGAATGAAAACCACACTACCGAGCCTGTTTCTGGCTGCAGGCCTGGCCCATGCCGGCAC
This sequence comes from Pseudomonas sp. PS01301, assembly GCF_029960215.1. Lineage (NCBI taxonomy): Bacteria > Pseudomonadati > Pseudomonadota > Gammaproteobacteria > Pseudomonadales > Pseudomonadaceae > Pseudomonas > Pseudomonas sp. PS01301. The sequence goes on from NZ_JASCPM010000076.1 coordinate 9,352, forward strand.
CGCGATGGCCGCTGGCGACTGGCTGCAGTGGCAGAGCAACAACCTGACCTACCTGGTGGGCAAGGACTACACCGTTAACCCCAGCCACCAGCAGACCGTGACCTACGAACATGCCGATGCCTGGAAGTACGGGGACAACTTTCTGTTCGTCGACAAGATTTTCTACAATGGCGAAGCCGATGGTACCAACGGCAACAACACCTATTACGGTGAGTTCAGCCCGCGCCTGTCGATGAACAAGATCTTCGATCGCACGTTCCGCTTCGGTCCGATCAAGGATGTGCTGTTGGCCATGACCTATGAGTTTGGCGAAGGGGATAACGAGTCATATCTGATCGGTCCGGCCGTCGACCTGGATCTGCCGGGGTTCGATTATTTCCAGTTGAATTTCTATAACCGTCAAACCGAGGGAAGCCGCGCCGGGGACAATGTCTGGCAGATCACGCCAGTGTGGTCCTATACCCTGCCGGTCGGTCGTTCGGACATTCTCATCGACGGCTTTGCCGACTGGGTGGTGGGCAACGATTCGAACAAGCATGGCGAGTACCATGCCAATCTGCATTTCAACCCGCAGGTCAAATACGACTTGGGCAAAGCCTTGGGTCAAGGCGCGCAGCAAGTGTATGTGGGTTTTGAATACGATTATTGGGACAACAAGTATGGGATCAAGGACAGTCGTTATTTCGATACCAATCAGAATACGGCGAGTTTGTTGGTGAAAGTGTTCTTCTGATCGGGCATTGGAAGCTGGGCCAGTGATGGGTCGAGACCGCGTGCATCGCCGACGCGGCTCGCGCCGCTGCTACAGCGACCGCGTAGCCCTGTTCGGGCCTCCCCGCGCTCATCCAAGCAAACCGCATACACCGCCGACGCGGCTCGCGCCGCTGCTACAACGACCGCGTGCCCCTTCATCCAGGCACACCGCCGACCCGGCGCTCCTACCCCTGTAGCAG
>NZ_JASCPM010000077.1:0-9927 GCF_029960215.1 Pseudomonas sp. PS01301
GTGCGCGGCCGCTGACCGCTCCTACGATAATCGACTGTAGGAGCGGTCAGCGGCCGCGAAGAGGCCCACTCAGACACTGCAACAACAAGGACAAGACCCATGCTCCAAGTCGACCAGCTTCACCAATACTACGGCGGCAGCCATATCCTGCGCGGCCTGTCGTTCGATGTGAACATAGGCGAAGTGACCTGTCTGCTCGGGCGCAACGGCGTGGGCAAGACCACCTTGCTCAAGTGCCTGATGGGCCTGATCCCGGCCAAGCAAGGCAGCGTGGCCTGGGAAGGCAAGCCGATCACCGCGTTCAAGCCACATCAACGGGTGCACGCAGGCATCGCCTACGTGCCCCAGGGCCGCGAGATCTTCGGCCGCCTGACGGTCGAGGAAAACCTGCTGATGGGGCTTTCGCGCTTTCCCGGCAGCGAAGCGCGCGAGGTGCCGGCGTTCATCTACGAACTGTTTCCAGTGCTGCTGCAGATGAAGCATCGCCGTGGTGGCGACCTGTCCGGTGGTCAACAGCAACAACTGGCAATCGGCCGCGCCTTGGCGAGCCGACCGCGCCTGCTGATTCTCGACGAGCCCACCGAAGGCATCCAGCCTTCGGTGATCAAGGAGATCGGCGCCGTGATCAAGCAGCTCGCTGCGCGTGGGGACATGGCCATATTGCTGGTCGAACAGTTCTATGACTTCGCCGCCGAGCTGGCCGATCAGTACCTGGTCATGTCGCGCGGTGAGATCGTCCAGCAGGGTCGTGGTGAAAACATGGAAACCGAGGGTGTGCGTGGCCTGGTAACCATTTAATCTTTGCCGCGACCCGAAAAAGAATGAAGGCCATGAATCTACCTGTCACTTCCCTGCCCTACACGCCCAGCTGGCACGCCCGGCTGGAGTTGGGCTACGCACGGTTCGGCGACAGCACGCGACCGACCCTGCGCCGCCACCTGGGTCCGTTGCGGGTGCAGAAGCATCTGTACGCCGAAGGGCCCGAGGTGTGCCAGCACATCATCGTGCATCCGCCGGGGGGTATCGCCGGCGGCGATCGGCTGGACATCAGCGCACAGGTTCAGGCCAACGCCTGGGCGCAGTTGACCACGCCGGGCGCGGCAAAGTGGTACCGAGCGCTCAGTCCGGCCTATCAAAGCACCGAGCTGCAGGTGGCCGCTGGCGCTACCCTTGAATGGCTGCCTCAGGAAACCATCGTCTACAGTGCCGCCCAGGCCGAACTGGATACCCGTATCCATCTGCAGGGCGATGCCCGGCTGTTCTATTGGGACATCGTCGCCGTGGGTCGTCCGGCGGCCGCCGAGCGCTTCGACCAGGGGCATTTCCAGTCACGCCTGGAGATCCGCCGCGACGGCGAGCTGATCTGGCACGAGCGCCAGCGCATCGTCGGCGACGACGGCCTGCTCGAATCGGCCGTGGGCCTGGGCGGCAAACCGGTGTTCGCCACCTTGCTGGTGACCGGCGAGATCGACCCGGCCCTGCTCGAACGCTGCCGTGCGCTGGCGACCCGCGTGCGCGGCGACCTGAGCCAGTTGCCGGGGCTGCTGGTTGCGCGCTGCCTGGCCGACGAGGCACTGCATGCGCGTGACTGGCTGATCCAGCTGTGGACGCTGCTGCGCCCGGCCCTGCTGGGCCGCGAAGCGCTGGCGCCACGGATCTGGAGCACCTGACTGAATCCTGCCTGCCTGGCTACCTACCAAAATTCTCAAGGAACCCCCATGGACCTGACACCTCGCGAAAAAGACAAAATGCTCATCTTCACCGCCGGCCTGGTCGCCGAACGCCGTCTGGCCCGCGGTCTCAAGCTGAATTATCCGGAGGCCATGGCGCTGATCTCCGCCGCCCTGCTCGAAGGCGCCCGCGACGGCCAGACGGTCGCCCAACTGATGCATTACGGCACCACCCTGCTCAGTCGCGAACAGGTCATGGAGGGCATCCCCGAAATGATCCCGGAGATCCAGGTGGAAGCCACGTTTCCCGACGGCACCAAGCTGGTCACCGTTCATCAACCCATCGCCTGAGGCACGCGCATGATTCGTGACGCCACCGAGCGCGACCTGCCAGGGATCTGCGCGATCTACAACGATGCGGTGCTCAACACCACCGCGATCTGGAACGAGCAGCCGGTCGACCTGGCCAACCGCCAGGCCTGGTTCGAAGCGCGCAAGGCGCAAAACTACCCAATCCTGGTCGCCGAGGAGCACGGCGAGGTCAGCGGCTACGCGTCGTTCGGCGACTGGCGCCCGTTCGAAGGCTTTCGCTACAGCGTCGAGCACTCGGTCTATGTGCGCAACGACCAGCGCGGCAAAGGCCTGGGCGCGCGCCTGATGCAGGTGCTGATCGAGCGTGCCCGCGAGCGTGGCAAATACGTCATGGTGGCCGCCATCGAAAGCGGCAACCAGGCATCGGTTCATCTGCATGAGCGTCTGGGCTTCGTCACCACAGGGCAAATGCCGCAGGTGGGCATCAAGTTCGGCCGCTGGCTGGACCTGACCTTCATGCAACTGGCCCTCAACCCCGGCGCCGAGCCGCCACAGAAGTCGGCTTGAACCGCCGTCCTTCATCACTTCGAGGAGCTCTCCCATGATTCCCGGCCAATACCAGATCCAGCCTGGCGACATCGAACTCAATGTCGGGCGGCGTACCTTGAGCCTGACCGTGGCAAACAGTGGCGATCGACCGATTCAGGTGGGGTCGCACTATCACTTTTTCGAGACCAACGATGCGCTGCACTTCGACCGTGCCGCCAGCCGGGGCATGCGCCTGAACATTCCTGCGGGAACCGCAGTGCGCTTCGAACCGGGCCAGAGCCGCGAAGTGGAACTGGTGGACCTGGCTGGGCTGCGCCGCGTGTACGGCTTCGCCGGCCGCGTCATGGGTGATCTCTGATCACCGCTTATCCAGGGTCTCCACACCATTGAATTGCAGGGCATAGCGATGAAGATTTCCAGAGAAGCCTACGCCGACATGTTCGGCCCCACCGTCGGTGACAAAGTCCGCTTGGCCGACACCGACCTGTGGATCGAAGTGGAAAAGGACTTCACCACCTACGGCGAAGAAGTCAAATTCGGCGGCGGCAAGGTCATCCGCGATGGCATGGGCCAAGGCCAGTTGCTGGCCGCCGAAGTGGTCGACACGCTGATCACCAATGCCCTGATCATCGATCACTGGGGCATCGTCAAGGCCGACGTGGGCCTCAAGGACGGGCGCATCGCGGCGATCGGCAAGGCCGGCAACCCCGACATCCAGCCCGATGTGACCATCGCCATCGGCGCCAGCACCGAAGTGATCGCCGGTGAAGGCATGATCCTGACCGCCGGCGGCATCGACACCCACATCCACTTCATCTGCCCGCAGCAGATCGAAGAGGCGCTGATGAGCGGCGTCACCACCATGATCGGCGGCGGCACCGGACCGGCCACCGGCACCAACGCGACCACTTGCACCTCTGGCCCCTGGCACATGGCGCGCATGCTCCAGGCCGCCGATGCCTTCGCCATGAACATCGGCTTCACCGGCAAGGGTAATGCGAGCCTGCCCGAGCCGCTGATCGAACAGGTCAAGGCCGGCGCCATCGGCCTCAAACTGCACGAAGACTGGGGCACCACGCCTGCAGCCATCGACAATTGCCTGAGCGTGGCCGACCAGTACGACGTGCAGGTCGCCATCCACACCGACACCCTCAACGAGTCGGGCTTCGTCGAGACCACCCTGGCCGCCTTCAAGGGCCGCACCATCCATACCTACCACACCGAAGGGGCCGGCGGCGGCCACGCCCCGGACATCATCAAGGCCTGCGGCTTCGCCAACGTGTTGCCCAGCTCGACCAACCCGACCCGCCCGTTCACCCGCAACACCATCGACGAGCACCTGGACATGCTCATGGTCTGCCATCACCTGGACCCGAGCATCGCCGAGGACGTGGCTTTCGCCGAAAGCCGCATCCGGCGCGAGACCATTGCCGCCGAAGACATCCTGCACGACCTCGGCGCGTTCTCCATGATCAGCTCCGACAGCCAGGCCATGGGCCGGGTCGGCGAGGTGATCACGCGCACTTGGCAGACCGCCGACAAGATGAAGAAACAACGCGGCCCGCTGCCCGAAGACGCCGAGGGCAACGACAACTTCCGCGCCAAACGCTACATCGCCAAGTACACCATCAACCCGGCCATCACCCATGGCATCAGCCATGAAGTGGGCTCGGTGGAAATCGGCAAATGGGCGGACCTGGTGCTCTGGCGCCCAGCCTTCTTCGGCGTCAAGCCGACCTTGATCCTCAAGGGAGGCGCCATCGCCGCCAGCCTCATGGGCGATGCCAATGCCTCGATCCCCACGCCGCAGCCGGTGCACTACCGCCCCATGTTCGCCAGCTTCGACGGCTCGCGCCATGCCACCAGCCTGACTTTCATCAGCCAAGCGGCGCTGGACGCCGGAGTGCCTGAACGCCTAGGCCTGAAGAAACGGATCGCCGTGGTCAAGGGCTGCCGCTCGGTACAGAAGACCGACCTGATCCATAACGCTTACCTGCCCGACATCGATGTCGACCCCCAGACGTATCAGGTCAAGGCCGATGGGGTGTTGCTCTGGTGCGAGCCGGCCGACGTGTTGCCCATGGCCCAGCGCTATTTCCTGTTCTGAGGCAGCTTGAGCGGTCTAACTATGTAGGTCTTCACCACGCCCCGGTTTTTCTAAGGTGTCGCTCCACTCAACGAGGAGCGACACATGACCACCACATCCCCTATTGCAACCCCTGTCCCAACCCCCCTTACGGCGGCGATCGTGACGGCCGTTGCCGAGCGCTATTACCAACACTTTCCGGACGTACGCGAGTCGGCACGCGATTGGGGCATCAAGCTGCTGAAGTTCCATACTCATCTTGACCTGGATCCGGACCAAGTCTATTGGCACGACTTCGACAACGCCCAGACCAGTAGCCTGGCCTATACCGGCCAACAGCACATCGGCAAGCCGAAGGAAACGCTCACGGTCACCGAGCTGGTGCTGCGGCGCTTCAGAACCTTCTACCAGATCAACTTCGACCTGCTCGACCAGATGTCGGGCTTCTACACCGTCAAGGATGCGGGAATCTACAACGAGACCAACGAGGTGCCGCTGGCGCCTTCGCAGATCATGAAGGAGTTCTGGGCAACCGATTTCTCCAGTCACTATCAGCGGCGCCTGAACGCCTTCCTGCGCGACTACGCCGACGACGGCCGGGTGCTGATCAAGATCCTGTTCTTCAGCTTCACCTGGAACGCCTACAACACCGGCGCATTGAGCAACAAACAGCTCAAACTGGTATTCGATGCGTTCGCCGGACCAGTCGCCGTGCCACCTACGCTGGATGACCTGCAACGCCTGCATACTCAGCGCACCCTGGCGTCGGTCAAAAGTTTCACCCTAGGCGATCTGACCTCGTTCGACATCCTGCGCATCACCACCGCCGAAGGGCCGGAAATTCTGTACATGCCGGCGGGCTGGTTCAGAACCTTTCACAACGAGCAGCAGCTGTACGAGTGGATCGCCGAAACTGCCGCCGAAGAACATGGCCGCGAGCGTCTGATCGGCCATTTCAATACCGCCGGAGAGTCCACGGTACCTCCCCGCAAACTGCTGCTCGCCACCCTCGAGCGCATTCGCACGACGCCTTGGCAATCAGGTCAGCGGTTGCTCAACGGCGTCAGCAAAGTGATCGACAAGGACGTGTTCACGTTCCTCTTCGACACGGTGCGCGAACGTCTCAAGCTCGATGCCAAAGAGCTTCTGGCCTCCAACCACGAACTGCGCAAGGAACTGTTCCTGATCGACCTGGAAGCCTTCATGCGCATCGTCACCCCGCTGGCTCCGGCGGATACGGGCGTCGCGCTGGTGGCGGTGGCAGCCGGTTCGATTGCCTTCGGCACGCACCTGGCCAAGGCCGTACACGGCGAGACCCGAGCGGCCCGTCAGGCCGCGTTCACAGCGGCGATACTGGATGCGTTGAACATTCTCCTGGATATGCCCATGTTGCGCGGGGTAGGCGACGATGCCATAGCCGAATTGGGAAGCTTCGAGGAACTGGGTGCTGCACTTGAACTGGATGAAGCAGATCTGGCCCAGATCGACCGCATCGTTACCGGCAACTCGCAGTTGGATGCAGTTGCTACCCAGGAAGACCTGACCGGTCTGACCGAGGGCACAGGCATCTACCAAGGCATTTACACCACCGTTGAAGGCAACCGCTACCTGCGCATGGACGGCAAGGTGTTTCAGGCCCTGCACATCGAAGCCCTGGACCGATGGGTGATCGTCGACCCCATTGCGCCACAGCAGATCATCGGAAGCTGGCCTGTGCAGAAGGACTGGATGGGCCGCTGGGAGCTGTTCACCCTGACCGCCCCCCAAGATCAGACGGCCGCAGCGGATGCACTGGCGGCGTTCGATACCGACCCCGGTTTTCGCGACATCACCACCATGCTCATCAGTCCCAACGCGCATCAGTTGATGACCGGACCCATCGACAGCGTTCTGCGCACCGCGCGCTCACAGCTGATCGAGCTTCGACAGACCCTGGGCGGCCAGGCCGAGGCGTTTTTCCAGGGTTCACTGCCTCAGATCAGCCCCAGATTGCCAGCGATCACCGTTACCATGACGCCTAAAGAGTTCCTGACGCAGGTGTTCGCCATCAACAACGGTCTGGTGATCAATGAGGGGACCAACGCCGTGGGCAGCTGCCAGCTGTTGATCAAGTACATGTCAACGCTCAAGGCGCAGCAGGTCAAGACGCTGTATGTCCAGGGATTGCTCAAGGATCTGCACCAGACGGCGCTGGACGAGTTCGAGAAAACCGGCACGTTCTCCCGCGAGCTGGAAAAGCAACTGCGTACCCTGCACACCCGCGGTACCACGCTGGACACGGGGCGCTACACCCTTCGTCAGGTGCTGGTGGAGGCCCGTCGCCAGGGCATCAGTGTGAAAGCGCTGGACTGCGCGGCGAGCTTGTCCACCGACGGGCTGCAAACCCCCTCGGCGCATCTGGGCCAACGCATGCGCGTGTACTACGCGTACAAGCGCATCGAAGCGCTCCAGAGCGGCAAGCCGGATGAAAAGTGGCTGGCCTTGACCGATCAATTGCTGGCCAACCACCACAATCGCACCCCGGGACTGGCCAACATCATGGGTACGCCGAGCCTGCGGGTCACGTGGGTGGACTTCGATCAGCCCCTGCGTTTCGCCGCAGATACGGGCGAGGTGCTGTCGCCGGGCTTGATCCCCATCCGTGGCGATATCAGCCTCAAGCTGCCGTTGCCTGGCAAACCCACCGACAGCGAGACCCGGGTTCGCTGACCACCCCCGACTCGTGCCAGGCCTGAACGGATGCTCGATCAGCGCCCCCAGTCCTGCCGCGGGTCGAAGTCGGCATGCTGTGCCAAGGCCTGCCACGCGGCCTTGGTGCTCTCGTCGGCTGCCGGGGGCATGACCACCTTGATCTGCGCGAACAAGTCACCTCGTCCGCCCTGCTTGTTCTTCAGGCCCATGCCCTTGACCCGCAGGCGCTGACCGTTCTGGCTGTCCGGGCGGATCGTCAGGTTGATCCGGCCGGTCAAGGTGGGCACGGCGACCTTGGTGCCCAACGCCACTTCCCACGGCGCCAACGGCACCTGAATCACCAGGTCGCCGGCATCCACCTCGAACAATGGATGGGCTGCCAGACGCAAGGTCAGGAACAGATCGCCGCTGGCACCACCGGCGACGCCCGGCGCGCCCTGGCCCTTGAGGCGAATGCGTTCGCCATCGGCAACGCCTGCGGGAATCTTCACATTGAGGTTCTTGACCACATCGGTCAGGCGCTGACCGCCGGCGTTGTATTGCGGCACCTTGAAGCTGATCTTCTTCGACTCGTCGGCCAGGGTTTCTTCAAGCGAAATCGACAGCTCCATCTCCACGTCCTGGCCGTTGCGCGCCGGGCTGCGCTGCTGCCCACCACGCCCGAACGGATTGCCACCGGCCGCACCGCGACCACCGCCGCTGTTGCCGAAGATGGTGCTGAAGAAATCCGAGAAATCGCCGGCGCTTTCCTCATGGAAACCACCGCCGCCACGCCCCTGCCAGCCCGGCGGCCCCTGGAACGGGCGACCGTGCTGGCCGTATTTGCGCAGCTCGTCGTATTCGGCGCGCTTGTCGGCATTGCTCAGCGCTTCGTAGGCCTCGCTGGCTTCCTTGAACTTGTCCTCGGCGTCCTTTTCCTTGCTGACGTCGGGGTGGTATTTACGCGCAAGCTTGCGGTAGGCGGTCTTGATCGCCTTCTCGTCCGCCGTCGGCTCTACGCCCAGAATCTTGTAGTAGTCTTTGAAATCCATCTAAGCATCACCATCAATGAGCGAATGCGCGCCGCCCGCGCCTATTGGTCGGACTCGGCAACGCATGGGAAGTTTATCGGCTGCAGGCCACTGGATGTGAACAGTGAGTTGTACAGCCCGGTCGATGGCTAGAAGGTTGGGGCCGCCGGCGCACTTTCAAGACAGCCGCGGCTCTTGATTCTGTACGCAACTGGCATACACTGCGCGGCCGTTTTTTGAACAGACCCGCCTTGCCATGAAAAACGCATCCCCGGCCCGCGCCTGCGGCATCGACTTCGGCACCTCCAACTCCACTGTCGGCTGGCATCGCCCGGGCAGCGAGACGCTGATCGCGCTGGAAGAGGGCAAGATCACCCTGCCTTCGGTGATCTTCTTCAACTTCGAAGAGCGGCGTCCGGTGTACGGCCGCCTGGCCCTGCACGAATACCTGGAGGGCTATGAAGGCCGTCTGATGCGTTCGCTCAAGAGCCTGCTGGGCTCCAAGCTGATCAAGCACGACACCAGCGTGCTGGGCACGGCGATGCCGTTCAAGGACTTGCTCGGGCTGTTCATCGGCGAACTCAAGCAGCGTGCCGAGGCCAACGCCGGTCGTGCGTTCGATCAGGTCGTGCTCGGCCGCCCGGTGCATTTCGTCGACGACGACGCGGCCGCCGACCAGGAAGCCGAAGACACCCTGGCCGAGGTGGCGAAAAAGGTCGGTTTCAAGGACGTGTCGTTCCAGTTCGAACCCATTGCGGCCGCCTTCGACTACGAGTCCACCATCGAACGTGAAGAGCTGGTGCTGATCGTCGACATCGGCGGTGGTACGTCCGACTTTTCCCTGGTGCGCCTGGCGCCCGAGCGCCGTGGGCTGGACGACCGTGCCGAAGACATCCTGGCCACCGGTGGCGTGCACATCGGCGGGACCGACTTCGACAAGCAGCTCAGCCTGCAAGGCGTCATGCCGTTGTTCGGCTACGGCAGCCGGATGAAGAGCGGCGCCTTCATGCCGACCAGCCACCATATGAACCTGGCCACCTGGCACACCATCAACTCGGTGTACCTGCAGAAGTCGCAGCTGGCCCTTGGCAGCATGCGCTATGACATCCAGGACACCGACGGTATCGACCGCCTGTTCAAGCTGATCGAGCAGAAAGCCGGACACTGGCTGGCGATGGAAGTGGAAGAGACCAAGATCCAGCTGACCGAGGCGGCCAGTCGCCACGTGCCGCTGGACCGGATCGAGTCGGGCTTGAGCGTGGAGCTGACCCGGGCGTTGTTCGAGGCCGCCATCGACAACCTGCTCGAGCGCGTGCGCGGCAGTGTCGGCGAATTGCTGAACAAGGCGGGCGTGGGCGTGGAGCAGGTCGACACGGTGTTCTTCACCGGCGGTTCGAGCGGCATCCCGGCGCTGCGCAACAGCGTTGCGGCAATGCTGCCCAATGCGCGGCATGTGGAAGGCAACATTTTTGGCAGCATCGGCAGCGGCCTGGCCATCGAGGCGCGCAAGCGCTACGGCACGGAGTAAGGCAGGTCCGGCCTCTTCGCGGGCAGAGCCCGCTCCCACAATGCTCGCCCCCCCACAGGTATTGTGGGAGCGGGCTCTGCC
>NZ_JASCPM010000078.1:0-8417 GCF_029960215.1 Pseudomonas sp. PS01301
GCTTTGCTGGATCTGCAGCTGAAGCAGGCGCAGGAAATTGTTGAGGGTCGTCATGGCAGGGCTCTTGTGAAGTTGAAGTGGAGAGCGACTGCTGTGACGTTAGTTGTGGAATGGAAAAATAACCGGTCGAAAATATGAGCGTTTATTTACTGCGTCAAGCGCGTATAATCAAAGTACAGCGCGGCACTGAAAGTTAATATTCATGAGTGCAATATTTGTGAAGAAATATTCTCGAGTTCTGCAGTGTTGGCTCTGGTCAAAGTACAGGGTGAGGGAGAAGGCTGTTTTTAATGCAAGTTAAAGTTGCAGCAGGCGAAAGGCGATAATGGGCTCGATAAGCCGCCACCCAGCGCCGCCCTGTGGGAGCAGGGAGGAAGGCGAGCCCGCTGCCGCGTCAATGATCGCCCGCCTTACCCTTCGGGGGAGCATTCAACGCGGCAGACGCCATCAATGCGTGTTAAAAACTATAACGCGCACCGAAGTTCAGGCCCCAAGGTTGTTCAATGTCGTGGCCCTTGGCGTAGTCGAAGTCGGCATGCAATTGCAATCGGTCGTTCACCTGTAGCGCCGTACCCAGGCCAAGCTCGACACGGCTGCCGGACATGTCATTGCTGAAGCGATTGCCGTTGACCTTCACTTCGTTGTCGTTAGCGAACTCATGGGCAATTGCAACCTTGCCGTAATAATCCCAACTGCCACCGGACGCCAGTGAGCGGGCCTGGCCCAACTGTGTGCCCACCTTGCCCAGAAGCGAGTCCGCGTGATTGCTGCGGGCCTGCATGCCATTGTCCAAACTGTAGCGCTCGCCTTGGACCCACAGTGTCGAGAGTTGGGTGAACGGGCTGATGAACACGCCGCCAGCCAATTCAAACCGCTTGCCGGCCTCCACTGAGCCCCCCAGGCCGTGGTGGTTGTAGCGGCCGCTGGAATGCTGACCATCGCTCATGCGCACGTCGGATTCACTCTGGAAGCGGTTGAGCTTCATCAGGGCATCGACATAGTAGCCACTGTCGGCCAGCCACGTGCCATACACCCCGGCGTAGTAGCTGTCGACGGTGCCTGATGTGCCCGCTGCCATGTCCAGGTCTGACTTGCTGTAGCCACCCATTACACCTAAACGAAGGCTGCCTGCGGCCATCGACAAACGGCCATCGGCCCCCACGCTCAAGCCTTGTTGGGTCTGTTGATAAGCCACGCCAGCGCCAGCGGCCAGGTTGTGCTTGTTGCCATAGGCACGGCTCCATACACCGCCTTCCCCCTTGTCCATATGCAATTCACCCATACGGCTGCGCAGGGAGGACAATTCGCCATACCACACAGTGGGCGCGGCGTTGAAAAGGCCTATCACCGACCGGGTGCCGGGCGCTACCACGTCACCGGGACGTTGTACCAGCAACCAGTCATTGCCTTGTTTTTGCAGGTCGTAGACGAAGGTGCCCAGATCCACCTGACCGCCGATCACGCCAAACTGGGCATCACCGCCGCCGGTCTGAACGACCGCAACGGAGGATTGGCCCTGAACGACGTCTTTGCCGGTGTTGTGTATCGCCAACTGGTGCTGGCCGCTGGCGGTACCTGTGACGACCACCTTGTCGCTCAGGCCGCTGGCCAGGTCGGTGCCCAGTCCAAAGGTACCGTTGCCACGCAAACCATCCACGGTAAGTTGATTGAAATGGCCATTGCTGCCATCCAAATTCACTCGCCCCTCGTTCATGTCCAACTGCTGGAGGGTTGAGGTACGCGTCATGTTCCAGGTGGCATGGTCCACGGCCATGAGTTGCACGCCGCTGACTCCGCCGGTCAGACTTGTGTTATCACGCAACAGAACGTCGGCTTTGGAACCGGACGCAACGACAATGTCGCCGGTCAAGCGACTATCGGATACTGAGAAATCCACCGTGGAGCCTCTGTCGACTTCGAGAATCATCCCGTTGCCGCCGGTCAGCACGGCGCCGTGGCTGAGGCTGATGGTAGCGATGGTCGGGCGATTGGCGGTGAAGGTGGAGACGAGGATGGCGCTGCCAGTCATGCCTTGAACATGAGCATTGTCTATCACCAGGCTGTTGTTCAGGCCGTCATCGCCGTTGAAGCGATCGGCACTGATGATCGCACCATGATGGTCGCCCACTACGTGGCTGTTCTGTGTGACCGTGGCGTAACCATTGACCAGCGCCAACCCCGAGCCCCCGGCCATGCTACCCGTGGCGCCATCACTGGCCCCGTGAACCCGAGTATTGGCCAGCAACGCATGAGCACCACTAGCGACATTGACGCCACGGCCCACACCTTCAAAGGTGCTGTCATGGATAGAGGCTGTGCTGTTTCTGTTGACGTTCAGAGCGGAGCCAGCACTCTTGATAGTAGTATTTCGAATGGTGGCAGTGGAGTTGTCCAAATACACGGCCTGGTCTTCGGTAGCCAGGAATGCGCCGTTCAGATTGACTGAAGAGTTGTAGCTCTCGACTTGTTTGAGGGTGGCACCGGGTTCGGCGTTCAAGGTTGCCCCAGCGGAGAGCCTCCACAAATGGGCGCTATCGCCTGGTTTGACGGTGGCAATGGCGTCCGGCCCTGTGAGCTCTTGCCACGCCGCGCGTGCGGGATGAGGCATCAACAGCGCCGCCGACAGCAGCAACATGCTGCTGTCGCTCAATAGACTACGATTCATATCAGGCTTCTCTAGAAGGCAGGGAAATTCGAGGCTTTGATACCTCTTGTTTTTGCCCGCATTGTAAGAAGCGAATGCGCAGTCAATGTGTAGGACGGTTCCTACAGCGCCGTGTGAGCCGTCCTAAAATTAGAGCTGAGGAAATACTATCAACGTTTACCATGCATAGCGTACGCCAAGGCTGACACCCCACGGCTGCTCTATGTTCCTGCCGTTCCCATAGTCGACGTCACCGTGCAGCTGCACCGCCTGGGAAAGTTGCGCGATAATGCCTGCGCCCACTTCGACCCTGCCGCCCGACAGATCATTATTGAACGAGTAAGTATCATTTATCCTGACCTTATTGGCCTTCGCAAACTCCTGAGTTGCGGCAATCTTTAAATAGGGCTGAAGTACACCACCGTCGGCCAATTCAATCGTTCGCCCCAGATGGGTGCCGAGTTTGCCCGTCAGCGAGTTGGCATGGTTACTACGCGCCTGCATACCATTGTCCAACGCGTATTTTTCGCCTTGCACCCAAAGTGCGGACACCTGGGCAAAAGGTTCGACGAACCAGTCCGATGTTAGCTTGATATGCTTGCCTACCTCTACCGAGCCTCCCACGCCGTAGTTGTCATAGTCACCGCCGGCGCGCTGTCCGTCGCTCATCAGCACATCGGAACGATTCTGAAAGCGGTTGGCTTTGATCAATGCGTCTAGGTAATAGCCAGACTCATCCAGCCAGGTGCTGTAGATGCCGGCGTAATAGCTATCGACATGACCATCGGTACCGGCTTTCAGGTCCAGATCGGCACGGCTGTAGCCGCCCATCACACCTATCATCCATTGACCATCGGCAGTTGGCAGCGGCGCATCGACCCCAAAGCTGATACCCGATTGCTGCTGCCGGTAGGCTACCCCGCCGCCCGCCGACAGGTTGTATTGCCCGGCGAACGCACGCACCCATGGGCCACTGGCTTGGCGTCCCATACGCAGTTCGCCCATGCGACTGCGAAGCGTCGTGGTTTCTCCATACCAAACGGTTGGGGCGGCGCTGAACAACCCCAGCACGGCGCGTGCACTGGGCGTGACTTCGGGATCGCCGCCGCCGGGAACTCCAGGATCGACCGGAGTAATGGGGTCCACGGGCGTACCGGGGTCTACCGGTGTGACTGGGTCAATAGGGGTAACGGGGTCTACCGGGGTAACAGGGTCCACGGGCGTACCTGGGTCTACCGGTGTCACTGGATCGATGGGCGTACCGGGATCTACCGGTGTAACGGGGTCCACGGGCGTACCGGGGTCTACCGGTGTCACTGGATCGATGGGCGTAACAGGTTCACGCTGCACCAAGACCCAGTCATTGTTGCGGTGGGCCAGATCGTACACATAGGTGCCAGCGTCGACCTGGCCAGTGGCTAATGCAAACGATGCAGCTCCGCCCCCCGTATTGACCAACATCAGCCCCGAGTCGCCGGCCTTCGGCTCCGCGCCGGTGCTGGCCACTTCAAGGATGTGGCTGCCCTCTGCAGCCCCTGTTACCACCAGTTTGTCACCCTGCAGGTTGGCAATATCGGTGTTCAGAGCAAAGGTTCCGGTGCCCGTCAGGCTGTCCATGGTCAAGGTGCGAAACGCGCCCACGGCGCCATTGAGGTTGACCCGGCTGGAGGTCACAGCCATGGCGCCTACACGCGAATCCTGCGTCATGTTCCACACCGAGCCCGAGTTGAGGGTCATCCGATTGGCCCCCTGCACGAATCCGGTCAGTGTGGCAGCATTCTGCATCGTCAATTCTGTGTTCTCGGCGGTGGCTGTGAGGTTGCCGTCCATTTGGCTGTTGTCCAGCAGCACGCTGGTGCGCGCAGGTGTATTTGCCTGGACAGAACCCTCGAGCCGCGCACCATTGCGAAAGGCCACCAAGGCATCGCCGCCATCCTGCACACTGATGTCTCCGGTCACCAGACTGGCGTCCACATTCAGTGCCATGACGGCTTGGTTGTTGACGTTGCTGGCACCAGTAAGTGTGCTGCCATTGGCCAGATCGACATTCAGCACCGAGCCGACTCCGGTGTTCAAGGCGCCCTGAATGTCACTGGCGTCGACATTGAGCAGTGCGGAGGTGCGGGCGAACAGGTCCACGGCCACACCGTTACCGCCGGTCAACAGGGAGCCAGTGCGCAGGGTGACATCGGCCAGGGGCGATGCGTTGCGCGAGGGAAAAACAACCAGACCGCTGCCCGCCACACCCTGCACAGTGGAAGCGTCGACCACCAAGGTAGAACGCAAGGCCGACTCGCCAAGGCTGGGCAAATCATTGCTGAACGCCGCACCATTGTTGGCACCGACGATGGTGCTTCCCTCGCTCAGCGTAGTTTCGCCTGACAGCATCACCAGCCCCGCCCCTCCGCCCAAAGGGGTAGTGCTGCCATCCCCAGTAACGTTTACCTGGGTATTGCGTACGTTCAGTTGCCCCTCATTCAGAACGTTGAACCCGCGGCCCACTCCGCTCAGTTGGCTATCGCTGAACGAGGCAAGGGATCCCCGGCCCACGGTTACGGTGGTCCCCTCAGACGTCACCAGCGTGCTGTCACTCACGGTGGCCGTCGCGCTTGCACCAGTGAGCTCCAACGCCCGATCCGACACCGAAGTCACGGTGGCACCGTTCAGATTAACAACGGACTCGCTTGCGTAGATCTGTAACGTTTGCCCTGCGGGGTTGACGACCAGAGTACCGCCTTGGGAAATCTGCCACAGATCGGGGGTGTCGCCCGGGTTCACGGTGGCAGTGGCGGGGCCCACCACGACCGCAGCCTCGACAATGGGGGACAGCATGAGGCCGATCATGACCATCGGCAAGGAGGTTGCAGAGCGGCGTGCGCAAGTCATGGTCCAGTCCCTTGTGAAAAATGATGATGTAATCGCAATCTACCGACTCATATTAGTTGCGAACAGCTGTAAGTTTTTATTTATTTAAAGTGCGAGTGAAAAGCAGTTTTCATTGCCGCCCTTTGGTCGGCAATCGTTCTAAATATTTGCTGTTTTTAACCGGACTGCTAAGTTGGTAGTGCGACCCGACTTCAGGCCTGTGGTTCAAGGCAACGGCGCCGCGCATCCATTCTGTTATGTTATTTTTCAGGTGCCGACCGCTTAGCCTCGCGCCCCTGCATTTCATGTACAAAGGAGAAGTGGAATGACCGTTTTCAAGCAACTTTCCAAAGCTCAGAAACTGGCGCGTGTGGCAGCAGTGCAAGCGCCGAGAGCATATTCCCCGGCGAGTTTCGTCGAGAAAATAACGCCGGTGCCGGGGTTTCCAACCAACATTCTAAAATTTGATAAGTTTGCCGCTACGGTTGATGTCGAGGTGCCGTGGAGTGATGATTATTATCCCGAGGATCCAAGCATCGGAAAGGATGCTGATGCGATCGAGTTGGTGTGGGACAACCAAATCCTCGCCAGCACTCGCTATGAAATCCGCGCAGCCGATCAGACTGCCAAAATTCCGTTGATACTTAAACTGCCGTTGACGACAGACGACAACTGGGACGCGATCCCTCATAGCCTTGGTTATCGAATCGATTGGGGCGATTCCACCGCGTATGACTTTGGCGATACTCAGCCGGCCTATGTCGATACGACTCCGCCAGGCAGGCCCGCCATTGGCAAGTTGATTTTCCCCGGCCTGACGCCAGGGCCGGGCGGCGATTACGTGATCACCTTGGCCGAGCTGGATCCCAGCACCAAGGACTTGATCGCCCACGCGCCTTCCTACAGCGGTGAAGCGCCGGGCGATCTTCTTGAGGCCTTCATCACGAGCAACGGCGGTCAACCTGTTTTTTTGACCACTACAACCCGGATTCCACCTGGCAATCCGCTACCCAATCCGGTGGTGTTGAGGTTTCCCTTTACCGACCTGGATGCAGCGGGCGATGGCACGCATACCTTGGGTTTCCGTGTCACTGACCTGGCTGGCAATGTATCGGCGATATCGCAAGAAACAGCCGTGCGGTTCGTACTGCACAACACACCCATCAATCTGAGCGCTCCAGACATTCCGCTGTTTGCGGACGACGGTATAATTGACGAAGCAGACGCGCGTATTCTCGATATCGAGATTCCCACTTACGTGAATGTCGCCTTGAACGATGAATTTCTGGTGTTCTTGGGCAGCAAGGCCATAGGCGGCGGGAAGGTCCTCGACGTGAATGATGACCCCTTGGCCGTGGTCCGAGTACCCTACGCTGACGTCCTCGCTGGCGACCCAGCAGGCGCCAACGCCACGCGCTACACCACTCAGGCGACCTATCAAGTCATTCGCAGTCAAGCAAACGTGGGGACGTCGCCGCCGCGGCTCAATGTGCTGGTCGATGTGACTGGACCCGCAGGCCCGGATCCAGATCCAGACACCCCCGAGAATGAAAACCTCGCGCTGCCTAGCCTGCTAAGCACGGGATCCGGCGCCACCGCGAACGTGATCACCGCTGCGCACTTCCCTCTGGATGCGACCGTCACCATCCCTTGGCCTTCGGTTGGTGATTTGCTGGCGGGCGACTTGGTTACAGCGTCATACGCAGGTGTGGATATTGCGCCTGCTGCCCGCCCGGTCGAAGCGAGCGAAGTCACTAACAAAGTGCTGCTGCCCTTTACACTGCCCGCCGCGCAGATCGGTGCAGCCGGGGCCGGGGCGATTCCCCTCAAGTATGCGGTGGAGCGGACCATTGCCGCTTCGTCGCCGTACCCTGCGGTGACCAACACCAGCTACTCCGGTGTACAAACCGTGCAAGTTACTTCACCCGGCTCTACTCCGGGCGGCGGCGGCCCACTTCCCGTTGGTGCATTTCAAGGGCTGAACGCATCCGGGTTTCTGGACATATGCAACACGGCCAACGGCGCGGTCTTTCGAATCCCGCTCACCTATACCAACGCCGCTGAAGGCGACCGCATCGTGCTTACCGGGCGAGGCTATGTCGGAAGACCACAGAGCGGAGGGGCAGCCCTGCCAAATACGGATTTTACCGCCACTGATTCAGTGAATTCGGATGAGTTCGCACAGAAATACATTGATTTTCGTATCCCAGCTTCGGCGTTCGGTCCTACATTGTATCCAGGGCGATACAATCACCTGCAGGTACACCATGAGATCACCAATGCCTCTGGCACGGGTGCAACCAACCCACCAAGTATCACTCAGGTCACCATGGTGGGCAGTGTGTGCAATTTCGACACAACAGATGACCAAAGTTTCAGCACATCAGTAAAACCCGCCTGACTGCAAGTCATAGCCGGGTGATTTCCTTACGGGACGTCACCCGGCTATTCTCGCTGCCCAGCAGCATACATAAACGATCCCTGCATCGGCGGGCGTAGTGTCTACGCTTGCCCGATGTTTTACTTGGCAAAGTCGACGCCCGCGTTTAACCCTCGAATGATTATCTTTAAGCCTGCTGCATCACCGCCCTTTAAGGATTCCCTCCGCTTAAGTGACTGACCTCCTTCTGCACGTTCGGCTCCTTCAGGCATCGAACAATTCAATGCATTCACGGATGAATAATTAAATACTTGATCTTAACGCATGAAACAACACGTTCAGTGCCAAGCGCAGTTATTAGGATACTCCATCAGCGCCCTAAATAAACGCCTATATTTTCGACCGGTTATTTTTCCATTCCACAACTAATGTCACAGCAGTCGCTCTCCACTTCAACTTCACAAGAGCCCTGCCATGACGACCCTCAACAATTTCCTGCGCCTGCTTCAGCTGCAGATCCAGCAAAGT
>NZ_JASCPM010000079.1:0-8101 GCF_029960215.1 Pseudomonas sp. PS01301
GGCTTGCGCCGCTGCTACAGCGACCGCGTACCCCTGTAGCAGCGGCGCGAGCCGCGTCCGGGGGCTGCGTGTACCTGCGGATTCTCCGCGCAGCGCTTCTCGCTAGGCTTTTTGCAAAGGCAGCCTTTATCATGGCCACAGTTCCTCATCAGAGCCGCCCATGAAGTTTGCCATCGCTGTCTATTCGCCCGCTCATTCGCCGGCCTCGCGGCGGGCGTTACTGTTCGCCCAGGCGGTCTTGGCTCAAGGCCACCAACTGCTGCGGGTGTTTTTCTATCAGGACGGCGTACATACGGCGTCCAGCAATGTCGTCACCGCGCAAGACGAATCGGACACGGCCGCGCAATGGCGCGCCTTCATCATCGAGCACCAGGTCGATGCAGTGGTCTGCATCGCCGCCGCCTTGCGCCGCGGCATCCTGAATGAAGAAGAAGCACGCCGCTATCAACGTCCGGCCGCCAACCTGACCGAACCTTGGCAGCTGTCCGGGCTGGGACAGTTGCACGAAGCCGCCCAGCAAGCAGACCGGCTCGTCAGCTTCGGAGGTCACTGAAATGGCCAAATCCATGTTGATCATCAGCCGTCAGGCGCCATGGGCCGGCCCTGCCGCTCGCGAGGCTCTGGACATCGCCTTGGCCGGCGGCGCCTATGACCTGCCGGTTTCGATGCTGTTTCTCGACGACGGGGTCTACCAACTGGCGGACGCCCAGGCACCCGACGCCGTGCAGCAGAAGAACCTCGCCGCCAACCTGCAGGCGCTGCCGTTGTTCGGTGTCGATGAGCTGTTCGTCTGCGCCGCCAGCCTGGCCCGTCGCGGCCTGTCACATGCAGCGTTGGCCGTCGCCGCGCAGACGCAAACGGATGAGCAACTGCGCGAGCTGCTGCCGCGCTTCGACCTGGTGGTGACCCTGTAATGAGTACCCTTCACGTACTGTCGCATTCGCCGTTCAGCGACCAACGCCTGTCCAGCTGCCTGCGTTTGATGGGCCACGGCGACGCCATCCTGCTCAGTGGCGATGCGGTCTACGCCCTCGCACCAGGCAGCGAGCCCTGGGCGTCGCTATCCAGCGCCGGGGTCGCGGTGTTCGCCCTGGCTGAAGACGCACGAGCACGAGCGCTGCCAGGCAACCCCGCCGTGGAACTGCTCGATTACCCCGGGTTCGTCGAATTGACCCTGGCCTATGAAAAGGTCAACAGCTGGCTATGAATACGCTTACCGTCGCCAATCGGAACATTGCGCTGGATCAGGACGGGTACCTGGAGTCGCTCGACGACTGGAACCCGGAGGTTGCGTCCGCCCTCGCCAGTGCCGAAGGCCTTGAGCTGACCCCCGAGCACTGGCAGATCATCGAACTGTTGCGTAGCTTCTACGCGCAGTACCAGCTTTCGCCCGCTACCCGACCGCTGATCAAGTACGTCGCGCAGCAACTGGGCGCTGAAAAAGGCAACAGCCTGCACCTCAATCGCCTGTTCAACGGCACTCCTGCCAAACTCGCTGCGAAACTGGCGGGCCTGCCCAAACCGACCAATTGCATATGACCGACTACCCTGCACTGACCCTGGAAACCCCCGAAGAGCATCCGTTCGCCCAGTTCGTGCGGGCGCTGGGCAAAGGCAAGCGCGGCGCGCGCAATCTCACCGGCGAAGAAGCCCGCGAAGCCATGGGCATGCTGCTCGACAGCCGGGTGGAGGACGCGCAACTGGGCGCCTTCCTGATGCTGCTGCGGCACAAGGAAGAAAGTGCCGAGGAGCTGGCCGGGTTCACCCTTGCCCTGCGCGAGCGCTTGCAGGCGCCTGCGCTGGCCGTCGATCTGGACTGGCCAACCTACGCCGGCAAGAAGCGCCATCTGCCTTGGTACCTGCTCGCCGCCAAGTGCCTGGGCGGCAGCGGGCGGCGCATCTTCATGCACGGCGGCGGGGCCCATACGGCCGGGCGGCTGTACAGCGAGCAGTTGCTCGGCACCTTGAACATTCCCTTGTGCCGGGGCTGGGACGCGGTGGGCCAGGCGCTGGACCAGCAGGGTCTGGCGTTCGCGCCACTGGTGGACTGGGCCGCGCCCCTGCAGCGCATGATCGACCTGCGCAACAGCCTGGGCCTGCGCTCGCCCATTCATTCGCTGGCGCGGATTCTCAATCCGTTGAGTGCACGGTGTGGCCTGCAGAGCATCTTCCACCCTGGCTACCAGGCGGTGCACCGCGACGCCAGCGGTTTGCTTGGTGACACCGCGATCGTGGTCAAGGGCGACGGCGGCGAGATCGAGATCAACCCGGACAGCGCCAGCCATCTCTATGGCACCCGCGACCATCTACCCTGGGATGAGGAATGGCCCGCCCTCGCCGCCCAGCGCCACGTCAAGCCGCCCAGCCTGGAAAGCCATCACCTGGTCGAATTCTGGCAGGGCGAGCGTCAGGACAGTTACGGCGAGCTGGCATTGATCTCGACCATAGCCCTGGCCCTGCGCGGATTGGGCAGTACCCGCGAAGAGGCGTTCGAAGAAGCCCGCGCCCTGTGGGCGGCGCGGGATCTGGAAGGGTGTGCGAAATCGTCGTAGCCAATCGGCATGATGCCAGATAGACCGCATGCACCGCCGACGCGGCTCGCGCCGCTGCTACAGGGGTTGCTAAGCCGTGGCTGCGTAGATCGATCCCGTAGCAGCGGTACTCACCGTGCGCCTGAATGGACACGTTGGCACCGTGATACAGTTCATCGACACGCATAGGGGAGACGAACATGGGGTTGCTGATCGAAGGGCGCTGGCATGACCAGTGGTACGAAAGCAGCAAGGACGGCGCCTTCGAGCGTGAATCCTCGCAGCGCCGCCATTGGGTCACGGCCGACGGCGCCCCGGGGCCTGATGGCGAAGGCGGCTTCAAGGCCGAAGCGGGCCGCTACCACCTATACGTCTCACTGGCGTGCCCGTGGGCCCATCGAACCTTGATCGTGCGCAAGCTCAAGGCCTTGGAGACACTGATCGACGTATCGGTTGTGAGCTGGCACATGGGCGAGCATGGCTGGACCTTCGACAGCGACACCGGCTCGAGCGGTGATCACCTGGGGCCGCTGCAGTATCTGCATGAACGCTACACCCGCGACGATCCGCAGTACACCGGCCGGGTGACGGTGCCGGTACTGTGGGACAAGCAACACAATCGCATCGTCAGCAACGAGTCGGCCGAGATCATTCGCATGTTCAACAGTGCGTTCGATGCCATCACCGGCAACCGCGCGGACCTCTATCCGGCGCCCCTGCAATCGGCCATCGACCGCATCAACGAAGCGGTGTACCCCAACGTCAACAATGGGGTCTACCGTGCCGGCTTTGCCACCTCGCAGCAGGCCTATGCCAGCGCCTTCGATGACGTTTTCGCCGAGCTCGACCGTCTCGAAGCGACCCTCGACACCCAACGCTACCTGACCGGGGAGTACCTCACCGAAGCCGATTGGCGACTGTTCACCAGCCTGATCCGTTTCGACGCGGTCTACCACGGTCACTTCAAATGCAACCTGCGGCGCATCGCTGACTACCCGAACCTGTCCAACTGGTTGCGCGAGCTGTACCAATGGCCCGGTATTGCCCAGACGGTCGACTTCGAACACATCAAGGGCCATTACTACACCAGCCATCCGACCATCAATCCGACGGGCATCGTGCCCAAGGGACCGCTGCAGGAGTTCACTACGGCCCATGATCGCGAGCGCCTGCAAGGCCAGGGCATCTGGCAGCGCGGCGAAGGCTGAGCGCAATGCAGCCTTCATTGTTCGATGATCCACGACAACCCAGTCGCCGCGAGGCCTTGGGCGAGCAGACCTTCGTCCTGCGCGGCTTTGCCCTGCCCTGGCTTGACGAGATCCTGCCGGCCTTGCGTAAGGTACTCAAGGCAGCCCCCTTCCGGCGCATGGAAACACCCGGCGGGCACACCATGTCGGTAGCCCTGAGCAATTGCGGTCAGTTCGGCTGGAGCACGGATGCAAGAGGCTATCGCTATGTCAGCGACGATCCCCTTACCGGCCGACCATGGCCAGCGCTGCCCGACGTGTTGCACACCCTGGCGCGGGAGGCGGCGGCTGCGGCCGGTTTCGATGATTTCAGCCCCGATGCCTGCCTGCTCAACCGCTATGTGCCCGGCGCCAAGATGTCCCTGCATCAGGACCGCGACGAGCGCGACTACGGTGCGCCGATCGTTTCGGTCTCCCTGGGTCTTGCGGCGATGTTCCAGCTCGGCGGCCTGCAGCGCAGCGATCGCCCGCTGCGGGTGCCCCTGCTGCACGGCGACGTGATGGTCTGGGGCGGGGTCGATCGCCTGCGCTTCCATGGCGTGCTGCCGCTCAAGGAGGGCGTGCATCCGGTGATGGGGCCGCAGCGCATCAATTTCACCCTGCGCAAGGCGGGTTGAGCGCAAGCAACGGAGTGTCAGCCCCGGTACCAGGCGCTACCATGCCTGCCTCGACGATCGATGGAATCGCGCCATGCCCAGCCCTTCTGCCCCTCACAACCAATTGATCGCCGCCGCCTGCCGCCAGATCGAGGCCAGTGACGGCGTGCCCGAACTGGGCGAGCTTGCGGCGCAGGCGGGCTTGAGTCCATGGCACTTTCACCGGGTGTTCAAGGCCGCGACCGGCCTCACGCCGCGCAGCTATGCCAACGCCCGGCGAGCAGAGAAAGTCCGCGAACAGCTCCTTCAAGGCAAATCCGTCACCGAAACCCTGTACGCCAGCGGCTTCAATTCATCCGGGCGTTTCTACGAAGCGGCCAATGGCATGCTCGGCATGAGCCCCACGGCCTTTCGCGCGGGCGGCAGCAAGGCTTCGATCCACTTCGCGCTTGCCCAATGCAGCCTCGGCGCGGTGCTGGTGGCCTGCAGCGAACGCGGCGTGTGCGCGATCCTGCTGGGAGACGAGCCACAAGCCTTGCTCGACGATCTGCAGCGACGCTTCCCCAAAGCCACATTGGTCGGAGGCGACGCGGACTTCGAAGCGATCGTGGCCAAGGTGCTGGGCTTCATCGAGGCGCCAAGGGCAGGCCTGGACTTGCCCCTGGACATCCGCGGCACCGCGTTCCAGCAACGGGTATGGCAGGCGCTGGCGAGGATCGAACCTGGGACCACGGCCAGTTACGCCGAAGTCGCGGCGAGCATCGGCGCGCCGAACGCGGTGCGCGCCGTGGCCGGGGCCTGTGCAGCGAATGCCCTGGCCGTAGCGGTGCCTTGCCATCGGGTGGTACGTACCGATGGCGGACTTTCAGGTTACCGTTGGGGGGTCGAGCGCAAGCGCGAACTGCTCGCCCGCGAGCGTCATCCGGACAACGTCTGAGGGTGGCAGTGTCTGCGCACTGCCTGAGGCACCGCGCATCACGCTGGCATTACGCTATATATTTTGCTATACGACGGTCTTCCTTCCCGCAGAGTCTGCCTACATGAAGTTCACCACCACGCTGCTCGCCATCGGTACCGCGTTGGCATTCAATGCCGCCCACGCCGACGAAGTTCAAGTGGCCGTCGCCGCCAACTTCACTGCGCCGATCCAGGCCATCGCCAAGGCTTTCGAAACCGACACCGGGCACAAGCTGGTGGCGGCCTATGGGTCGACCGGTCAGTTCTATACGCAGATCAAGAATGGCGCGCCGTTCGAAGTGTTCCTCGCCGCCGACGACACCACGCCAGCGAAGCTGGAAAGCGAGCAGGAGACCGTTCCCGGTTCGCGTTTCACCTACGCCACCGGCACCCTGGCGCTATGGTCGGCCAAGCCCGGCTACGTCGACGCCAACGGCGCGGTGCTCAAGAAAAACGAGTACCAACATCTGTCGATAGCCAATCCCAAGGCGGCACCCTATGGCCTGGCGGCAACCCAGGTGCTGGACAAGTTGGGCCTGACCCAAGCCACTCAGGCCAAGCTGGTCGAAGGGCAGAACATCACCCAGGCGTTCCAGTTCGTGTCCACCGGCAATGCCGAACTGGGTTTCGTGGCACTGTCGCAGATCTACAAGGATGGCAAGGTGTCCAGTGGGTCGGCCTGGATCGTACCGGCGCAGTTGCATGATCCCATCAAGCAGGACGCGGTGATCCTCAACAAAGGCCGCGACAGTGAAGCCGCCAAGGCGCTGATGCAGTACCTCAAAAGCCCGGCTGCCGCCGCGATCATCAAATCGTACGGCTACCAGATCTGATGCCGCTGGATGCCAGCGACCTGGGCGCTATCTGGCTGACGATCAAGCTGGCGGCCCTGACCACCGTGATCCTCCTGTTGGTCGGCACGCCGATCGCCTGGTGGCTGGCCCGCACGTCTTCGCGCTGGCGCGGTCCGGTCGGTGCGGTGGTCGCCCTGCCCCTGGTGTTGCCGCCGACGGTCATCGGTTTCTATCTGCTGTTGGCGCTCGGCCCCCATGGCTTCATTGGTCAGGCCACGCAGGCGCTCGGTCTGGGCACGGTGGTGTTCAGCTTCACCGGGCTGGTGATCGGTTCGGTGATCTACTCCATGCCGTTCGTGGTTCAGCCATTGCAGAACGCATTCAGTGCCATCGGCGAGCGGCCGCTGGAGGTCGCGGCGACGCTGCGCGCCAGTCCCTGGGACTGTTTTTTCAGCGTCGTGCTGCCGCAGGCCAAACCTGGCTTCATTACCGCCAGCATCCTGGGTTTCGCCCACACGGTGGGTGAATTCGGCGTGGTGCTGATGATCGGCGGCAATATACCGGACAAGACCCGGGTGGTCTCGGTGCAGATCTTCGACCATGTCGAAGCCATGGAATATGCCCAGGCCCATTGGCTGGCCGGGGCCATGCTGGTGTTTTCCTTCGTGGTGCTGCTGCTGTTGCACCGCAGTCGCCAGCCGCACTCGGCCTGGAGTCGATGAAATGATCCATGTCCGTATCGACATGACCTATGGCACGTTCTCGCTGAACGTCGACCTGCAACTGCCGGGGCGCGGGGTCAGTGCGCTGTTCGGTGATTCAGGCTCAGGCAAGACCACCTGCCTGCGCTGCCTGGCCGGCTTGTCGCAGGCTGCGAACGCTTACATAGAGGTCAACGGCGAGGTCTGGCAGGACAGCGCCCGGGGCATTTTCGTGGCGCCGCACAAGCGGGCGCTGGGCTATGTCTTTCAGGAGGCCAGCTTGTTCGAGCATCTCTCGGTGCGCGGCAATCTGGAATACGGTTGGCGCCGAATCCAGCCTGAGCAGCGCAAGGTCGCGCTCGATCAGGCGTGCAGTCTGCTGGGCATCGAACACCTGCTGGAACGTCAGCCGGCGAATCTGTCCGGTGGCGAGCGGCAACGTGTGGGGATCGCTCGGGCGCTGTTGACCAGCCCCAGGTTGTTGCTGATGGACGAACCCTTGGCCGCGCTGGACAGCCGACGCAAGGGTGAAATTCTGCCCTACCTGGAGCGGCTGCACGACGAGCTGGAGATTCCGGTGGTGTACGTCAGCCACGCGCAGGACGAAGTCGCGCGTCTGGCCGACCACCTGGTGGTGCTGGAACAGGGCCGGGTGCTGGCCAGCGGGCCACTGGGCCCGACCCTGGCGCGCCTAGACCTGCCCATGGCGCAGGAAGCCGATGCCGGGGTGGTGGTCCAGGCCAGGGTGCAGGGCTACGATCCCACTTACCAACTGCTCTCACTGCAATTGCCCGGCGCTGTCGAACCCCTGCGTGTCGCTCACGAACTCAGGACCGCTGGCGAGACTGTGCGGATCAAGATCCAGGCCCGGGACGTCAGCCTCAGCCTGAGCCAGGACGACGCCAGCAGCATTCTCAATCGCTTTGCCGTTACCGTCGAGCAGGTGTCGGCGGCACATAATCCAGCGCATGTGCAACTCAGCCTGCGCGCGGGTGAGACCTTGATACTGGCGCGGATCACCCGCTTTTCGGCGGACCAGCTGGGCGTTGTGGCAGGTTTGCAGGCCTGGGCCCAGATCAAGGCCGTTGCCGTGTTGGCCTGAGGATCGCATCAAACCGCGTGATTGCCGCACGCGGCGGATCTGACACTCCGCAGCACCGCTGCTACAGGGGATCGCGGTCTCTGTAGCAGCGGCGCAAGCCGCGTCAACGGTGGATGCGGTACGCCTGAAAGAACGCCACAAACCCGGACGCGGCTCGCGCCGCGGCGACAGCA
>NZ_JASCPM010000007.1:0-160235 GCF_029960215.1 Pseudomonas sp. PS01301
GGCAGAGCCCGCTCCCACACTGAAATTCTTGTGGGAGCGGGCTCTGCCCGCGAAGAGGCCCCAACTGACACCCCCGGACAAACCCTGGCACGCAACCTGCTTCCACCCTGACAAGTCCCCGGTGCTCAACGACGATCACCCCACCGGACACCCACATTTCGACGATCAGGCAAAGGCGCCTGGAGCATTCGCTCCAGGCGTTTTTTTTTGCCCGATGGTCAAGACACCGCAACGTGCCAGGAGATACCCATGAACGCGCTCGTGAACCTCAAGCCCCGGCAGAAACTCATCGTCGTCGGCAACGGCATGGTGGGGCATCACTGTGTCGAGCAGTTGATCGAGCGCAACGCGGTCGATCGCTACGAGATCCACGTCTTCGGCGAAGAGCGCCAGCGGGCGTATGACCGGGTGCACCTGTCCGAATACTTCGGCGGCTCGTGTGCTGAAACCCTGGCCTTGGGCGACGCCCAGTTGTACGGCAGGCACGGCGTCACCCTGCACCTGGGCCAGCCGGTGATCGAGATCGACCGTCAGGCCCGCGAAGTGGTCACCGCCAACGGGCGGCATGCCTACGACGTGCTGGTGCTGGCCACCGGTTCGTTCCCGTTCGTGCCGCCGATTCCGGGCTGTGAGGGCAACGCGCGACTGGTTTACCGCACCTTGGATGATCTGGACGCGATCCGCGCTGCGGCGGTTGGGGCGCGCCGTGGTGTGGTGGTCGGCGGCGGGCTGCTGGGCCTGGAAGCGGCCAACGCCTTGAAGTCGCTTGGGCTGGAAGCGCACGTGGTCGAGTTCGCCCCGCGGCTGATGCCGGTGCAGCTGGACGCCGAAGGGGGCGCGGCATTGCGCGCGCGTATCGAAGCCTTGGGCGTGGGTGTGCACACCTCGCGCGCCACGCAGAACGTGGAGGCCGGCGAAACCCATCGCTATCGGATGAATTTCGACGGCGGCGAGTGTCTGGAAACCGACCTGATCGTGTTCTCGGCCGGTATCCGCCCTCAAGACGCATTGGGCCGCGCCAGCGGGCTGGAGATCGCCGCCCGTGGCGGTATCGTCATCGACCCGCACTGCCGCACCAGCGACCCGGCGGTGTATGCGATCGGCGAGTGCGCCTCCTGGAACGGCAGCATCTTCGGTCTGGTAGCGCCAGGTTACAGCATGGCCCGCAACGTCGCCTGCGAATTGGCCGGGGAAACGCCGGTGGCGTTCAGCGGCGCCGACATGTCCACCAAGCTCAAGCTGCTCGGGGTCGACGTGGGTTCCATCGGCGACGCCCATGCCAGCACGCCGGGCGCCAAGAGCTATCGTTTCATCGACGAAGCCAACGCCAGCTATCGGCGCCTGGTGGTGGACGCCAGCGGCAAACGGGTTCTCGGCGCCGTGCTGGTCGGCGACAACAGCTACTACGACACCCTGCTGCAATACGCGCAGAACGGCATCGCCCTGCCGGCCGACCCGTCGACGTTGATCCTGCCGCTGTCCGACGGCGCACCGGTTCTGGGCGCCGACGCGCTGCCCGACACGGCCATGATCTGCTCCTGCCACAACGTCAGCAAAGGGGCGATCTGTTCCGCCATCGACGGCGGTTGCGGCGACCTCTCGGCGCTCAAGTCGCAGACCAAGGCCTGCACCGGCTGCGGCGGCTGCGCGGCGCTGCTCAAGCAGGTCTTCGAGCATGAACTGACGGCCCGTGGCGTGACGGTCGACAAGAGCCTGTGCGAGCACTTCGCCTACACCCGCGCCGAGCTGTACGCGCTGGCCCGTGTCGAAGGCATCGCCAGCTTCGAGGACATGCTTGCCCGCCACGGCCGCGGCGCCGTGGGCTGCGACGTGTGCAAGCCCACCGTCGGCAATATCCTCGCCTCGTGCTGGAACCAGCCGATCATGGACCCCTCGCTGGTGCCGCTGCAGGACACCAATGACACCTTCATGGCGAACATGCAGAAGAACGGCACCTACTCGGTGGTGCCGCGCATTCCCGGCGGTGAGATCACCCCGGACAAGCTCATCGCCATCGGCGTGGTGGCGAAGAAATACGACCTCTACACCAAGATCACCGGTGGCCAGCGCATCGACCTGTTCGGCGCGCAGTTGCACGAGCTGCCGGAGATCTGGAGCGAACTGATCGAAGCGGGCTTCGAAACCGGGCATGCCTACGGCAAGTCGACCCGCACCGTGAAGTCCTGCGTGGGCAGCACCTGGTGTCGCTACGGCGTGCAGGACAGCGTGGCCATGGCCCTGCGCATCGAGGACCGCTACAAGGGCCTGCGTTCGCCGCACAAGCTCAAGTTCGCGGTATCGGGCTGCACCCGCGAGTGCGCGGAGGCGCAGAGCAAGGACATCGGCGTGATCGCTACGGAAAAGGGCTGGAACCTGTACGTCTGCGGCAACGGTGGCATGCGGCCGCGTCACGCCGAGCTGTTCGCCACCGACCTGGATGACGAGCAACTGATCCGCTACATCGACCGCGTGCTGATGTTCTACATCCGCACCGCCGACAAGCTGCAGCGCACCTCGGTGTGGCGCGAAAATCTGGAAGGCGGCCTGGAATTCCTCAAGCAGGTGGTCCTGGAAGACAGCTTGGGCGTGGGCGCCGAACTCGAAGCGCAGATGCAGCGGGTGGTCGATCACTATGAATGCGAATGGGCCAACGCCCTGAAGGATCCGGAAAAGCTCAAGCGCTTCCGCACCTTCGTCAATGACAAACGCGCGGACCCCGGCGTGCAGTTCGTCAAGGAACGCGGCCAGCGCCGCCCCGCCCATGCGGGCGATGTCGTGACGTTGATCCCGGTGGTCGAGGAGGTGGTGTGATGCAGGCAATCGAAGCTGTGCAGGCGATGACCTGGCAAGCAGTGTGCGAGCGGTCGGACCTGATCGCCAATTCCGGTGTGGTGGTGTGGCTGGACGGTGACCAGATCGCATTGTTCTACCTGCCCGAAGCAGGCGAGGGCAGGGTGCTGCACGCCATCGACAACCACGACCCGCGCTCGGGCGCCAACGTGCTGGGCCGTGGAATCGTCGGGTACCTCCAGGGGGAGTTGGTGGTGGCGGCGCCGCTGTACAAGCAGCATTACTGCTTCAGCGACGGGCGCTGTCTGGAGGCGCCGGATCAGCATGTCAGGGTCTGGCCGGTGCGCTTGAGTGGGGATCGGGTGGAGATTGGCAGGTTGTAGGTAGGTCTTGCTGGCCTCTTCGCGGGCAGAGAGCTCGCCGCCCGCCCCGCTCCCACATTGGATTTTCGTTGCACTCGAGTTCTTTGTGGGAGCGGGCTCTGCCCGCGAAGAGGCCCTCACTACCAAAGCAAACCCCAAGGCCCAATGCTACGATTGGCGCCATGAACCTCGACAGCCGCATCAAATTCCGCCACCTGCTGTGCTTTCTCGAAATTGCCCGTCAGGGCAGCTTCGCCAAGGCCGCCGACACCTTGTCCATCAGCCAGCCGGCGATTTCCAAGACCCTCAAGGAACTCGAAGACCTGCTGCAGACCCGCCTGTTCGAGCGCGACAAGAGCGGGGTCGAGCTGACGGCCGCAGGCGTACGCTTCATGCGCTACGCCGGCCCCTGCGTACAGGCCCTGCGCGACGGCGTCAGCAGCCTGCGCGGCGAGCCGCACGAAGCGCCCCAGGTGCGCATCGGTGTGCTGTCCACCGTCGAAAGCCAGTTATTGCCCGAAGTGCTCTGCCGTCTGCACGCGCGCCACGCCGCGCTGGTCATCAGCGTCGCGACCGGGCCGGGGGCCTACCTGCTGGCGCAACTGCACGTGGGCGAACTGGACCTGGTGATCGGCCGCATGACCGACAGCCCGCAGATCCAGGGCCTGTCGTTCGAGCACCTGTACAGCGAGTCGATGACCCTGGTGGTACGTCCGGGCCATCCGCTGCTCGAAGTGCGCCCGTTGGACGCCGAACAGGTCGGCGCCTGCCCGTGGGTACTGCCGCTGGCTGGGACGACCATCCGCAAGCACGCCGACAGCTTGTTCGTGCAATGCGCGATCACCCCGTCTGCGCAACGTCTGGAAACGCTTTCGCCGACCCTCAGTCGACGCTACGTCGCCAGCAGCGATGCCATCTGGGTCGCGCCACGCGATGCGGTGCAACGCGACATCGCCACCGGCCAGTTGTACGAACTGGATCTGGGCGTGCACGAGCCGGGCGGCTCGGTGGGCATCTGCCGCAACGCCGCGCTGCAGCTGTCGATGCCGGCGCAATGGCTGTGTGAGGTGGTGCGTGAAGTGGCTGCGCAGTATGAGCAGTCCTCCACCTTCCCATGACACATCTTTCATAGAGCCGCTGCCGAGCCACTTTCCTTTTGCTGGCCTGAACTTATCGGCTTTTTGCCTCTCTCATGCCGGTAGCCATTGGTCGTGGCCGCCTGATAAGCTCGCGGCCTCACTCGATTGCCCTTATGGCGCATGAACAAGGAAATAGCATGAAACAGCATCGGTTGGCGGCGGCAGTTGCCTTGGTCACCCTGGTCCTCGCAGGTTGCGATTCCCAGACCAGCGTCGAGCTCAAAACCCCGGCGCAAAAAGCTTCCTACGGTATCGGCCTGAACATGGGCAAGAGCCTGGCTCAGGAAGGTATGGACGATCTCGATTCCAAGGCTGTAGCCCTGGGTATCGAAGACGCCGTCGGCAAGAAAGAGCAGAAGATCAAGGACGATGAGCTGGTCGCAGCTTTCGCCGATCTGCAGAAACGCGCTGAAGAACGCATGACCAAGATGAACGCCGAGGCGCAGACCGCCGGCAAGAAGTTCCTTGAGGAAAATGGCAAGAAAGACGGCGTGGTCACCACCGCTTCGGGCCTGCAGTACCAGGTCATCAAGAAGGCCGACGGCGCTCAGCCCAAGCCGACCGACGTGGTCACCGTCCATTACGAAGGCAAGCTGATCGACGGCAAGGTCTTCGATAGCTCCATAGAGCGCGGCGCCCCGATCGATCTGCCGGTCAGCGGCGTGATTCCAGGCTGGGTCGAAGGCCTGCAACTGATGCACGTCGGCGAGAAGGTCAAGCTGTTCATCCCGGCCGATCTGGCCTACGGCGCCCAGAGCCCGAGCCCGACCATTCCGGCCAACTCGGTGCTGGTGTTCGACCTCGAACTGATCGCCATCAAGGACGCGGCCAAGGCTGCTGCCGACGCTGCTGCCGAAACCGACGATGCCGAAGTCGAAGAAGCCGCACCCGCCAAGTAAGCGCCATTGCTGCGAAGCGTCACGGCTTGATGAAACGCCCCGTCTCGACGGGGCGTTTTCGTTTGAACCGGGCCTTGGCCAATGGGTCTGAGATGAAGCTGCACTAGCCGTTTTCGCAACACTGCGTCAAGAATTTTCGTGGCTTTTTTGTGTGAGTAAAAAACGCCCGATTTGACCTCAGCCCTTGAAAACCGGGCGGGTCAGGCGCGAAAAGCGGCTCTGTTCACAAGGTTATCCACAAATACTGTGGATAACCTGAAACCACCATTCGGCACCGGAGGGCTCATGAAGGCACCTTGGAATTTCACCCGTTTTCTGCCTATTGCCGAACGCATCCTGAGTCGGGGCCGCCTGCCGGCCTTGATCTTCGCCGTGGCGCGCAAGGGCAAGGGCTATCGGCTGGGCGCCCTGAAGGAAGATGTGCAACTGCTCCAGGCTCTGTGCCTGGCCTACTGGCGGGGCGAGTACCGCAACATCAGCCCGAAGGCGTTGCTGTCCATCGTCGCTGGCCTGGTCTACTTCGTCAGCCCCATCGATGCCATTCCCGACTGGCTGTTGGGCGTCGGCATGCTGGACGACATCGCGGTGCTGGCCTGGGTCATGAAAACCCTGTCCGGCGAGCTGGACACCTTTCGCGCCTGGCGCGAGCGGCAGTCTCCGGAGAAGCTGCGGGTCGTCGAACGCCTGCCGGCTTCGGAGCAGGAACTTGAGCTGGAAAAATCCCACCGCTGATACAGCTGCCGGCTTCGGTGCGCAGTTAACGCCCCGAAGTCGGCGATCCCCTGTTAACATCCCCGCATTACGCTTGCATCATCCGATGTAGGCAGCCATCGTGCGGGAGGATGCAATGGGGGTTCAGGTGATAAGCCGTGACGGCCAGCCGGAATACGCGGTGGTGCCATGGGCCGAGTATCAACGGCTTCTGGCTGCCGCCGCAGGCAGCTCGGTCGAGCAGTCTTCAGACACCGAAGCGTCCAGCGAACCGGCTGCTCCGGCCGCTCACGTCCCACCTCCCAGCTTCCAGCGCCTGCGCGAATTGCGCGAGACCCAGGGCGTGCCTCTGGACAGTCTGGCCCGCGCGGTCGGCATCAGTCCTTCCTACCTGTCGATGATCGAAACCGGCGAGCGCGAGCCCGATGCTGCCATCCGCCGCAGCCTTGCCTGGGAATTGGGGGTGCCGGGCTGGAGCAGCGAGTCGTGAGCGTGCGCATCAGTCGGCAACAATGGGAGGGCTTGCTGAGCGAGCTCGACGTTGCACGGCACCAGCGCCACTTGCTCACCTACCGCGCGCTGCTCGAACGTCTGGCATTGCCCACGCCTGCCATGCAGACCCTGACGGCTGCGCTGGAATACCTGGCCATGCTCGATGCCCGCGCCGACCAACCGTTGCGCAGCTCGCTGGTGATCAGCCAAGGCGCCAGCCGGCTGCCGCGTCCCGGCTTTTTCGAGTGCGTTGAAAAGCTCGGGCGCTTCTCCGGTCCATCGGATGGCGTGGCGGCTGCCGCCTGGCACGCCTCGGAAGTGGTGCGCGTGTTCGAGTATGCGTACCCGTCCAGCACGGCGGTCTAGGCCGGCCCGGTGATCAGTCTGAGTACGTCGATCAGTCGGCCCAAGCCCAGGTATCGCCCACCTTGAACGATCACGAAGTCCTCTTCGATCCGTTGCCGTGCACGCCCGGTCAGTAGGCGACTGACCTGTTGCAGGGACTGCTTGATGTCGACCGCGAGGAATTCACTGCTCATCAGCCGGCTGATCGGCTTACGCGCGAACAGGTCGGCGGCGAGGGGCTTGAGCAGTGCATCCGACAGTGCGTGCCGATGGACGATGCCACAGGGATGGCCCTCGTCATCGACCACGGCCAGGGTGTTCAGGTCGGCTTGCAGACGGAAGGCTTCCAGCACTTGTCGGGTCGAGGTATCGCGCTGCACCGCGGCTTGTTCGATGATCAGCGCGGCCAGGTCGCCGCCGTCTCCGCCCAGGGGAGGATGGCTGTCTTCCAGATCAGGAATCAGCGCCCGGGCATCCCGTGGCGGCTGCTCCTGAGGACGGCAGAGCAGATAGCCTTGGACCAGGTCGACGCCCATCTCGATGAGCACCAGCAACTCCTCCTCCAGCTCAATGCCCTCGGCGATCACCTGGGCTTTGGAGGCCTTGGCGATCTGCAGGATGGAGCCGACGAACTCACGCTTGAGGGCGTCCTGGTGAATGCCATCGATGAAGTGACGGTCGATCTTCACGTAGTCCGGGCGCAATTCCGACCACAGGCGCAGACTCGAATAGCCTGCTCCCAAGTCGTCCAGGGCAATGGAAAACCCCATGGCACGGTAATGATGCAGGGCGTTGAACAGCAGTTGGAAATCGTCGGTAGGGGTCTGTTCGGTGAGTTCGATGACCACCTGGTTCGGGCTGATGCCGTAGCGTTGCAACAACTGCAAGGTGCGGCCGTTTTCGTGCAGCGGTTCGAGCAGCGACTCAGGCGACACGTTGAGAAACAGTTTGCCGTCCAAGCGCTGTTCGCTGAAGCGGCGGCAGGCGGTTTCGCGGCACATCATCTCCAGCTCGTTGAGCCGCCCGGCCTGGCGGGCGACGGCGAACAGATTGATCGGCGAGTGCAGCGGGCTGTTCGACGGCCCTCGACTCAATGCCTCGAAGCCCAGGATCTGTCGCTGGGACAGTGACACGATGGGCTGGAACAAGCTGTGCACACCGCCTTGGGCCAGAATGGTGTCCAGGGCGCTGAGCTGTTCAATGACGGTCATCGGTACGCTACCTTGCTGAAGGTCGTTCTGACTGATGCGTGAAACAGGTTGAAAGCACCGGGCCAGACGCAAAAAAAGACCCGCTGCTTACGCAGCGGGTCCCTATTTCACGACAGCTTCATTTCGGTTTGATGACGCAGGTGTCACGTTGCAGTCATTACTTCCGTGGATCAGTGCTTGGCCACCGACGTATTGAGTTTCAGGTAGTCGAGCAGGATGCGCCCGGTCTCGGCCAGGTAAGCGTCGTCTTCCGGTTTGGTCTTGTCCGGATCGGCGCCCAGTGCGTCTTCGTCTTCCTTCTTCAGCTCTTTGAGCGGCTCTTCGCCCTTGGCCTTGCGACGGGTGTTTTCCAACGCCAGTTGCTTGGCTTCGATGTCGCTGTGCTGGGCACGACGATCGGCCTCGTTCAGGCTCACGGTCTTCTCTTTCATCAACTGCTCGGCCAGGGCCAGGCGATCGCGGATGTAGATGAATTCCGGATCCTTGACGGTGCGCGCGTCATGATCGGCGGTCAGCTTGGCCAGGTACGGCTTGAACGGATCGCTAGCCGGCTTGATGGCCGGGCGGATGGTGTCCCACGGCATCGCTTCGGGCAGGGCGCTCTCGCCGATCTCCTTGGTGTCGATGATCGACGGGTAGGCGATGTCCGGCAGCACGCCCTGATGCTGGGTGCTCTGTCCGGAAACCCGGTAGAACTTGGCCAGGGTCAGCTTGAGCTCGCCGTGGTTGAGCGGCTGAATGGTCTGCACCGTGCCCTTGCCGAAGGTCTGTCCGCCAACGATCAGAGCGCGGTGATAATCCTGCATGGCACCGGCGAAAATCTCAGAGGCCGAAGCGGACAGACGGTTCACCAGCAGCGCCAGCGGGCCTTTGTAGAACGCGCCGGGGTTTTCATCCTCGAGCACGTCGACACGGCCATCGGCGTTGCGCACCAGTACGGTCGGGCCTTTCTCGATGAACAGGCTGGTCAGTTCGGTGGCTTCCTGCAGGGAGCCGCCGCCGTTGTTGCGCAGGTCGATGACCACGCCGTCGACTTTTTCCTTCTGCAACTCAGTGAGCAGCTTGCGCACATCGCGGGTGGTCGACTTGTAGTCCGGGTCACCGGCGCGGAACGCCTTGAAGTCCAGGTAGAAGGCTGGAATCTCGATCACGCCCAGCTTGTAGTCGCGACCGTTTTCCTTGAGGTTGAGGATCGACTTCTTCGCCGCCTGCTCTTCGAGCTTGACCGCTTCGCGGGTGATCGAGACGATCTTGCTGGTCTGATCGTTGGGCGCATTGGTGTGCGGAATCACTTCAAGGCGCACGGTGGAGCCTTTCGGGCCGCGAATCAGCTTGACCACTTCATCCAGGCGCCAGCCGACCACGTCGACCATTTCCTTGTCGCCCTGGGCGACGCCGATGATCTTGTCGGCAGGGGCGACCTGCTTGGTCTTGTCGGCCGGACCGGCAGGTACCAGACGCACGATCTTGACCTGATCGTTATCGCTTTGCAGGACCGCACCGATGCCTTCGAGCGACAGGCTCATGTTGATGTCGAAGTTTTCCGCATTGTCCGGCGACAGGTAGTTGGTGTGCGGATCGTAGGACTGGGCGAAGGTGTTGATGTACGCCTGGAAGATGTCTTCGGCGCGGGTCTGGTCCAGGCGCGCCAGCTGGTTCTTGTACCGCTTGGACAGGGTTTCCTGAATCTGCGCGGCGTCTTTTCCGGCGATCTTCTGGCGTAGCACTTCATCCTTCACGCGCTTGCGCCACAGGTCGTCCAGCTCGGCTTCGTTCTTCAGCCAAGGGGCGTCCTTGCGGTCGACCAGCAGGGTTTCCTTGGTGGTGAAGTCGAACTTGTCGACGCCCTTGTTCAGTTCCGACAGGGCAAAATCCAGGCGGGCCTTGACCCGATCCAGGTAGCGCTTGTAGATGATGAAGCCGGGATCCAGGTTGCCGTTCTTCAGGAAGTCGTCGAACTGAGTCTTCCATTTGTCGAACTCGGCGATGTCGGCTGCCGTGAAATAGCTGCGCGAGGGATCGAGCAGCTTGATGTAGCTGTCATAGATTATGACCGAGCGCGCATCGTTGAGCGGCGGCTTGCTGTAATGATGGCGCTTGAGCAGCTCGACCACATTGAGGCTGGCCACCACTTCGTCGCGATCCGGCTGAAGTTTGTCCCAGCTGTTGGCGGCCAAGGTATTGGCGGACATCGACAAACTGCCGAGGCCGATACACAGCGCCAGGGCACTGCCGGGAATGAAATGCTTCATGCTGATTCGACGTGGGGGCAATTGATCACGCATATTAGGCCGTCTTTGAATTCGCCGGTTCCGTTGAAGCCGGACGCATAATGCGAAAAGCCCGGCGCCAAGGCGTCGGGCTCAGTCATGACTCAACTATGGAGGCACCGTGAAAGCATTGCAAGGCGTGGAAGGACATGTGGAGTGGAGCGAACGGCCGAGCCCGACGTGTGACGTAGGTCAAGTGAAGATTCGCGTCGCCGCGGCCGGTCTCAACCGGGCCGACCTGATGCAGCGCGCCGGCCTGTACCCGCCGCCACCGGGCGCCAGCGATATTCTGGGCCTTGAGTGTGCAGGCTTCATCAGCGAGGTCGGCGTCGGTTCGTCCTGGCAGATTGGCGACAGGGTATGCACGTTGCTGGCCGGGGGTGGCATGGCCGAGGAGGTGGTGGTCGATGGCCGTCACGTGCTGCCCGTGCCCGAGGGGCTGAGCCTGCACGAGGCCGCAGGCATCGTCGAGGTCTACGCGACGGTGTGGCTGAACCTGTTCCAGCTGGCCGATCTGCAACCGGGCGAGAAGGTCCTGCTGCATGCTGGCGCCAGTGGCATCGGCTCGGCGGCAATCCAGCTGTGCAAGGCATTCGGCAACCCGACCTGGGTCAGCGTCGGCTCCGCCGAGCGCCTGGCCTACTGCGAAGCACTGGGTGCACAGGGCGGCGTGGTGCGAGGTGACGGCCTGGAGGGGTTGAAGGACCTGGGCCCGTTCGATGTGATCCTCGATCCGGTGGGCGCCAATTACAGCGAGCTGAACCTGGACGTGGTGGCGCTGGATGGACGCTGGGTGATGATCGGCCTGATGGGCGGCCGCGAGGCGCAGTTCGACCTGGCCAAGGTGCTGACCAAGCGCGTGCGCTTGCAGGGTTCAACGTTGCGCAGCCGTGACGATGCGTTCAAGGCCGACCTGCTCAGTGACCTGGGCCAGCAGGTATGGCCATTGTTCACCGAAGGGCGCTTGAAGTCGCAGTTGGCCAAGACGTTCCCGATCGCCGACGCCGAAGCGGCGTTCGAGGCGCTGGCAAGCAATCAGATTTCGGGGAAGGTGGTGCTGGTGATCGACGAAACCCTGAGCTGAGCCCAGGGCTGTCGTTGGACGAAATCCGTGACCGGCTGCGAACGAGCGGCCACGGGTTTCGCCATGGCGGCATCAGCGCATTTCAGGCAGACGCGCTTCGCTCTTCACTTCGGTCAGCGCCACGGCTTCGGCCGGCAGCACGACGCGAGTCTTGGCCAGCAGCTCACCCATGTTGGAGAGCACGCGATACATCGAGTATTCCTCGGTGTAGCGGACTTCAGCGTAGCGGGTGTTGGCGGTGTACAGCTCGTTTTCACTGTCGAGCACGTCGAGCAGGGTTCGCTGGCCCAGACCGAACTGGTCCTGATAGGCCGCACGCACGCGCGTGGTGGTTTCGGCGTATTCGCGGGCATACGGGATTTGCGTGCCGGCGTTTTTCATCGCGTTCCACGACAGCGCCAGGTTTTCGTTCAACTGACGCAGGGCGTTGTTGCGGATGTCCATGGCCTGGTTGATGCGGTGCGCGTCACCCTGCAGGCGAGCCTTGTCGCTGCCGCCACGGTACAGGTTGTAGCTCATGCTCACGCCTGCACGCCAGTCGGTGTTGTTGTGACCGCGCTCGCCGGACAGGTTGTTGTTGGCACCGGTGGCCAGTTCTGCATCGACCCGTGGGTAGAACGCGGACTTGGCGCCTTCATACTGGCTCTCGGCAGCCTGCACGTCGGCCTGGGCCGATTTGAGGTACGGATTGTTTTCCATCATGGACTGGCGCGCGGCGTTCAGGTCGCCTGGCAGTTCACCACGGATCGAAGGCAGGGGTTCCAGCTCGTCGGGCATACGGCCCACGGCGCTGAAGAACGCAGCTTCGGCATCGGCCAGGTTGACCTGGGCGGTGTTGTAGTTGTTCTCAGCCAGGGCGCGACGGGCACGCGACTGGTCGACGTCAGCCGTGCTGCCGACGCCGCGCTCGCTGCGCAGGCCGATCTGGTCGTTGACGCGCAAGTGCGCCTGCAGGTTGTTCTTGGCCAGGGTCACCAATTCGCGGTTGCGCAGTACATCCAGGTACACCTGAACGGCGCGCAGGGCCAGGTCCTGGGCAGTGGCCTGGACGTAGTAGGCACGGGACGTAGCGGTGGAGCGAGTCCGGCTGATTTCGCTGGAAGCGCTGGAACCGTCGAACAGCATCTGGCGCAGACGCAGTTCCGACTGGGTGTAGTTCAGCGTTTCCTTGTTATGGTCACCACGGGCGCGGGTGTTCAGGTTGTCCGAACGCTCGCGACCGTAGCCGGCAACGAAATCAACGCTGGGGCGGTAGGCGCCCTGGGCGATTTTCGTGTCCTCATCCGCGGCCAGGCGACTGTTGATGTTGGATGCCAGCTCAGGATGGTTATCCACGGTGCTCTGGATCGCCTGGGTGAGTGACATGGCTTGCGCGTGCGAGCACGCCATGGCCAACAAGATCGCGCTGCAGATGGGGGTGAAAACGCGCATTCGGGTGCTTCTCCGTTATGTTTGAAGTCAGGCATACGCCAGAATGTTGGCGAACAACTTGGTTAAAAGTCCGTTTAAGGTTTGTGATAGGCGCAATCGAGGCACCGAGGGCAGCGCTTTCAACGGAATTTTCACATGATATAGAGCAAAAAATAGTTATGCCATCATTCCTTGCGATGATGGCAAATAGATTTCATAGCGGCTGAAGAGCAAGCAGGGAGCGGGGTTGCGTGGGGCGTAAGGCTTAGGGCCAGCGTTTTGGGGGGTGGCAGGCTGCGCCAAAGCTAAGGCGGGAAGCTGGAGTCAAAATAGTGACGGAAAACTGTCATTTTTAGGCGTCTGTATCACCGCTGATCCAGACTTATATTAAAGATTAGCTAATTGATTTAATTAAGGTTTTATCACGGCATGACCATTCGTCGCCAATGACCGGAGTCATGTGCGTGTTTTCTGCAAAGCGATATAAACAGTGACTGCCAGCGCCACAGCTATCATCAGCACTCGCAGCCATGGCCATGGCACGAGCCAGCACGACACGGCGATGCTGATCCACATCGAACCGATCGCCAGCACCTTGGCTTTCAAGGGGATGCCTTCGCCGTTCAGATAGGCTTTGAGCAAAGGCCCCAGCCGTGGATGGCCAAGCAGCCAGGCGTGGAAGCGCGGCGAGCTTCGTGCGAAACACGCAGCCGCCAGCAGGAGGAATGGGGTGGTGGGCATGATCGGCAGGAAGATGCCGATGACGCCCAGGCAGACGCTTGTGCAACCAATGCCCAGCAGCAAGTAGCGCAGCCAGGCTGGCCGGGCTTGAGCCACGGCCGTTGCTTAGTGATGGCGCGGCTTGAGAATCGCCGGTTTTTCATCCGGGGCGTTGCACAGCAGGTAGAGGGCCGTTAGCGCCTCGGGGATCTGCACGATCATGTCGTCCATGAGGTTGGCATCGGCGGCAATGTCGGAAAACTCCGGCTGCTCGTCGAACAGGCCGGAACCGACCATGATCGGCAGGAGCATTTCGCTGACTTCGTCCTCGGCGGTTTCGAACCAGGCGGCTTCGCGCAGGAATACGCCTTCCATAAAACCGATGCACCAGCCGCGCAGGTCGGAATCGTCCGGCTCATCGCCCAGATCGAGATCGCACGGCAGCTCGAATTCTTCGTCGCTGGCCAGCTGGCGAGCGATATGCGCCTTGAGCTGGATGAGGGTGCCTTCGATCTCTTCACGCTGGACGTCGTCGCTGTAGTGAGGCGGCTCGGCGAAGAGGGCATCGATCCACTCACGCTCAGGGACGTCTTCGGAACAGATCGACAGGGCGGTCAGGTAGCCATGGGCGGCGACGTAGTCCAGCGCCTCGTCATGCAGCTCATCGGCGTCGAGGAAGGCTTGCAGGCGGGTCAGTTGCTCGGCGAAGGACATTAACAGGTTACCTTGGAAGACTATGCGGATAGTGAATTCTAGGCCTTGTTAGGCCTTGTGCGCCACCCAAGGGGTGAAATGGCAGGATGTCCGGCTGCCGCGCGACGCTGCAGGCACTGGGGTATACTGCCGCGGTCTTTCGCTCAGGCCCCGAATCCACGGGGTGGTAACCCGCGCTTACGCAATGGCGGATGCAGCGAAAGCGGTTTTCATCCAGCCTGTGCGGCCCGGGTGGTTTTACGATTTCTGGAGTGACCCATGCTCGAACAGGCTCAACGCGTTCTTAAGGACATCTTCGGCTACGACAGCTTCCGCGGTCGCCAGGGTGCCATTATCGAGCGTGTGGCCCGCGGTGGCGATGCCTTGGTATTGATGCCCACCGGTGGCGGCAAATCACTGTGCTTTCAGGTGCCGGCGCTGTTGCGCGACGGCCTGGCGGTGGTGGTCTCGCCGCTGATCGCCCTGATGGACGACCAAGTCGCCACCCTCGAGGAGCTCGGGGTGGCCGCCGCGGCGCTCAACTCCACGCTCAGTGCCGACGAGCAGCGCGAGCTGGCCGCGCGCATTCGCCGTGGTGAAATAAAGATGCTGTACCTGGCGCCCGAGCGTCTGGTGCAGCCGCGCATGCTGGATTTTCTCCGCGGCCTGGACATTGCCCTGTTCGCCATCGACGAGGCCCACTGCGTTTCCCAATGGGGCCACGACTTCCGTCCCGAATACCTGCAACTGGGCCAGCTGGCCGAACAGTTTCCCCACGTGCCGCGGATCGCCCTGACCGCCACTGCCGACAAGCGCACCCGTGAAGAGATCGTCACCCGTCTGCATCTGCAGGATGCCGAGCGTTTTCTTTCCAGCTTCGACCGGCCCAACATCTTCTACCGCATCGTGCCCAAGGAAAGCCCGCGTAAACAGTTGCTGGCATTCCTCGCCGAGCGGCGCAGCGACGCCGGCATCGTCTATTGCCTGTCACGCAAGAAAGTCGACGAGGTCGCCGCCTTCCTGTGCGAGAACAACTTTCCAGCGCTGCCGTACCACGCCGGCCTGCCGGCGGCGACGCGCGCTGCCAACCAGAAGCGCTTCCTCAACGAGGAAGGCCTGATCATGGTCGCCACCATCGCCTTCGGCATGGGCATCGACAAGCCCAACGTACGCTTCGTGGCGCACATGGACCTGCCCAAGTCGCTGGAAGCCTACTACCAGGAAACCGGTCGCGCCGGCCGCGATGGTCTGCCGGCCGATGCCTGGATGGCCTACGGGCTGCAGGATGTGCTGATGCTCAAGCAGATGCTGCAGAATTCCGAAGGCGACGAGCGGTACAAGCGTCTGGAGCATCACAAGCTCGACGCCATGCTGGCGTTGTGCGAAGAAACGCGCTGCCGTCGACAGGCGCTGCTGGCCTATTTCGACGAAGACATGCCCCAGCCCTGCGGTCACTGCGACAACTGTGTCGATGGCGTGCAGACCTGGGACGCCACCGAGCCTGCCCGTCAGGCGCTGTCGGCGATCTACCGCACCGGGCAGCGCTATGGCGTTGGCCATCTGGTGGATGTGCTGCTGGGCAAGGACACCGAGAAGGTGCGCAGTTTCGGCCACGACAAGCTGGCGGTGTTCGGTGTCGGCAAGGGCCGCTCGGAAGGAGAGTGGCGTTCGCTGTATCGCCAGGTGGTCGCGCGCGGTCTGGCCGACATCGACCTGGAAGGCTATGGCGGTCTGCGCCTGAGCGACAGTTGCCGCCCGCTGCTGCGCGGCGAGGTGACGCTTGCGCTGCGCAAGGAGCTCAAGCCGCAGACGTCCTCAACCCGTGGCAGCGGCTCGGCCAGCCCGGCCAGCCAACTGGTGCGCGGCGAAGAGCGCGAACAGTGGGAAGCGCTGCGTACCTTGCGCCGCAACCTGGCCCAGGAGCATGCGGTACCGCCCTATGTCATCTTCCCTGACTCGACCTTGCTGGAAATGCTCCGTAGCCAGCCGACCAGCATGGCCGAAATGGGCCGGGTCAGCGGCGTCGGCGCACGCAAGCTGGAGCGCTATGGCGAAGCCTTCCTGCAGGTTCTGGCCGGCTCCAGCGGCGGAGAAGCGCCACGCGAGGTGGCCGATATCCGCCACGAGCTCATCAGCCTGGCCCGTGCGGGCATGACGCCACTGCAGATCGCCGGCCAGTTACAGTGCAGTGAGAAGAATGTCTACAGCCTGCTCGCCGAAGCGATTGGCCAACAGCAACTGTCGCTGGAGCAGGCGCTGGACCTTCCCGAAGAATTGATGAGCGAAGTACAGGACGCCTTTCTCGACGGCGAGGGGGAATTGCCCGCTGTCGCCGAGATTGCAGGGCAATTCGCCGGTCGTGTGCCCGAGGGCGTGCTGTATTGCGTACGCGCAGCGTTGCAGTCCGAATTCGAAGTGTGAACGAGGCTGTCAATGGGCATGAGTCTTGCCTGTGGGCTAAGGTCATGATTAGCTGACTAATCATCAGCTCCGGCCTTCACGCAGGCGCTGCTTGTGCGAGGCTGTTTTTTCAAGAGAGATCTATGCCGTTAACTGATCAACATCGCTTCGGAATGCAGCTGGCGCACATGTCCCGTGGGTGGCGGGCCGAACTGGACCGCCGGCTGGCCGGATTGGGATTGTCGCAGGCCCGTTGGCTGGTGCTGCTGCACCTGGCGCGGTTCGACGAACCTCCGACCCAGCGCGAGCTGGCACAGAGCGTAGGCGTCGAGGGGCCGACCCTGGCCCGGCTGCTGGACAGCCTCGAAGCCCAGGGCCTGGTCGAGCGCCAGGCCGTGGTCGAAGACCGCCGCGCCAAGAAGCTCATGCTCTGCCCGCCGGCACGGCCGCTGATCGAGCAGATCGAAACCATCGCCAACGCCTTGCGCGTCGAACTGTTCACGGGCGTCGACGAAGAAGAACTGAGCACCGCCATGCGGGTACACAGCCGCATCCTGGCGAATCTGGAAAAGAAATCCTGAAGTCAACGGGCCGTCATCCGCTTGGAGCAAGCGGGTTGCACAGGCTATAAAGTTATTGGATGTCGGTCTTCAAGGGATTCCCATGCAAGTGCGTATACCGTCGCGTTCAAGGTTCGCCTCACTTCGTCTGCTGGCGCCGGTATGGGCCTTGGCGCTGTGCTATTCCACGTCCGCATCGGCCCTGGGCCTGGGTGAGCTGACCCTGCGCTCGTCGCTCAACCAGCCGTTTCGCGCCGACATCGCCCTGCTCGACACGGCCGGGTTGGAACAGGACGACATCAATGCCAGCCTGGCGACGGCCGAAGAGTTCGCAAGGGCGGGGGTGGAACGCAGCTTCTTTCTCAACGACCTGAAGTTCACGCCCGATTTCAGCGGTGGCCGCAAGGTCATTCACGTCAGTTCCAACAAAGTGGTCACCGAGCCGTTCATGAGCTTCGTGATCCAG
This sequence comes from Pseudomonas sp. PS01301, assembly GCF_029960215.1. Lineage (NCBI taxonomy): Bacteria > Pseudomonadati > Pseudomonadota > Gammaproteobacteria > Pseudomonadales > Pseudomonadaceae > Pseudomonas > Pseudomonas sp. PS01301. The sequence continues at coordinate 17,553 of NZ_JASCPM010000007.1, forward strand.
GTCGGTCGGCCAAACGGGCAGTTGTTGCGGGCCTTCACGGTCTTGCTCGATCCGCCGGGCATGGGCCCGGGCCTGGCCGACCGCGCGCCGCAGCGTACGCCGGTGGCACAAGCGAACACCCAGCGGCCCGCTGAAGCGCCGGCCAAGCCCCGCACCTCGAGTCAGCCTGCGAACGAGCCGGCCAGGCAGGCATCTGCCAAGGCCGCTGCGCCGGCGCCTTCGCAGGATGCTGCGCAACTGGCAGCGGCTGCGCTGGAAAACCAGCAACTGCAAAAGAATTTCGACGACGTGCAGGCGCGCCTGCAGAGCCTTGAGGCGCAGGTCGCCGACAAGGACAAGGAGGTCGCCCAGTTGCAGGCGCGGTTGGCTGAAACGCCGGCCGCATCTTCCCCCGCTGTCGTACCCGGGACTGCAACCGCGACTCCTGCGCCCGTAGTGTCGCCAGCACCTGCTGCACCGGTCTCGGCGCCTGCGCCGGTCGCCACGCCAGCGCCCACGGCCGCAGAAGACAATAGCGGTTGGTTGAATATCCTGGCGCTGGTGGCTGCCTTGCTGCTGATCATCGCGTTGTTGCTGCTGTTGCGTCGCCAGCGGCAACGCAAGTCGGCAGCATCGCTTGAGGCTTTCGAGCCGGTGCTGACCCAGCCGGTGCAGCCTGCGCCGCTGGTCGCTGCCGCAGCACCCACGGTAGCGGAAGCCGCGCCGCCCAAGCGCGCCGAGCCTGCGCCGGTGCCACGCCGGGAAGCCCCGACGGCCACCGACGCCCTGGACGGCGCAAGCATCTATATCGCCTACGGGCGCTTCAATGAGGCCTTGGGTATTCTGCGCGACGGTCTGGCCAGGCAGCCGGAGCGCACCGATCTGCGCGTGCGCATGCTCGAAGTGCTCGGCCAGCAGGGCAATGCCAAGGGCTTTGCCGAACAGGAGGCCCTGCTGCTTTCGGCGGGTTTCAACCCACAGACGCTGAGCGAGATACGCGGCCGCTTCCCAAACCTCCAATCTGCTCCGGCACCTTCGTCGCCAGCCGCCACGGCCCCTGCCAGTCTGGCGCCCACAGCCACGGCGGCGGTTCTGGCCACCACTGCCGCCGCTGCGGCGGCTGCCGCGCCTGTGCACTCCGAGCCCCAGCCCGCGCCTGCGCCCGAATCTGCTCCGGAAGCCGACTTCGATTTGTCCGATTTCGATCTGGATGCACTCGACACCCCGGCCGAAGCCGCGCCAACGACGCAGCAGGACGATGAATTCCAGCTCAACCTGGATGACCTGTCCATGGATGCCGACTGGGCGCTGGTCAGCCCCTTCGGTGACACGCCGGCGCCCAAAAGCAAGCCGGCTGCTGTGCCTATGGCCGAAGATGCAATGGACCCGGAGTTCACCAGCAACCTCAAGGAGCTGCCGGAAGTCTTCGAGATGCCCGAGGAGCAGTTTCTCAGCGATTTCGCTGAAGTCGAAGAGCTCCCGCCAATCGAAGAGCCCCAAACCGAGGACGTCCCGGCCGGCAAGAGTCAGGAAGACATCGACAACGAATTCCTCGACAGCTTCATCGCCGACAGCGATCTGCCCGAGCTTGATGCCCTGACCGTCGATTTCGATGACCTGGAACAGCAGCACGCGTCGGCGCAGAAACTCGATCAGGCCCAGCAGTTGTTCGACGAGGGCGATGCAGGCGAGGCCAGCGCCTTGCTGCACGAACTGCTGGAGGACGGCGACGAGTCCAGCAAACAGGCGGCACGCCAGTTGCTGGCGCGGATGGGTGAGGCATGAGCGAGGTCATCGCCTCCAAGCCCCAGGTGGTGATCACCTACTGCACCCAGTGCCAGTGGTTGCTGCGTGCCGCGTGGCTGGCTCAGGAGCTGCTCAGCACCTTCGGCGAGGACCTGGGCCAGGTCGCCCTGGCGCCGGCCAGTGGGGGCACCTTTCACATCACCTGTGACGGCGTGCAGGTCTGGGAGCGCAAGGCCGACGGTGGTTTCCCCGAAGCCAAGGTGCTCAAGCAACGCATTCGCGACCTGATCGATCCGGCCCGTGACCTTGGCCACAACGAGCCTGCGCGCCCAGCTTCCTGAATGCTGCCCGGCCGACTCCGATCAGTGCCGCCAGAACGCCGGCATGCACAGGATCAGCACGGTGATGATTTCCAGTCGGCCCAGCAGCATGCCCACGGCCAGTATCCACTTCGCCGCGTCGGGGAGGGTGGCGAAGTTGCCGGCCGGGCCGATCACCTCGCCCAGGCCGGGACCGACGCCGGAGACCGTGCTGGCGGCCCCGGTGAGTGCAGTCATCCAGTCCAGGCCCAGCAGCGACAGCGCCAGCGCGATGATGCCGACGGTGAAGCCGAAGAAGAACGAGAAGGTCAGGATCGATCGCACGATCTCCTCGTCCAGGCGATGGCCGTTGTACTTCTGCTTGATCACCGCGCGCGGATGGATCAACTGATTGAGGTTGGACTTGAGCAGGATGTAGGCGACCTGAAAACGGAAGATCTTGATCCCGCCTGCCGTGGAGCCTGAGCAGCCACCGATGAAGCCCAGGTAGAAGAACAGCATCAGGGAAAAGTTGCCCCACAGGCTGTAGTCGCCCAGGGCGAAGCCCGTGGTGGTGACCACCGAGGTGACGTTCAGCGCCACGTGGCGGAAGGCCGTCCACCACGGCAGCTCGGTGGTGGCCCAGTACCAGGTACCCAGCACCAGCCAGGTGACCACTAGCAGGATCAGCATGCCTTGCACCTGCTGGTCGCGCAGCAGGGCTTGGCGGTTGCCGCGCAGGGTGGAGACGTAGAGGGCGAAGGGCAGGCTTCCCAGGATCATCACCACGATGGCCACCCAGTGCACGGCCGGTTGCTGCCATTTGCCCAAGGACAGGTCGGAGGTCGAGAAACCGCCGGTGGAGATCGCCGACATCGCATGGTTGACCGCATCGAACGGGCTCATCCCCGCCAGCCAGAAGCCCAGGGTGCCCAGCGCGGTGAAGCCGACATACACCAGCACGATGAACTTGGCGACCATGTGCGAGCGCGGCATGACCTTTTCCGAGCGATCGCTGGATTCGGTCTGGAACAGGCGCATCCCACCGATGCGCAACAGCGGCAGGATCGCCACGGCCATGCCGATGAAGCCGATGCCGCCGAGCCAGTGCAGCATCGAGCGCCACATGAGGATGCCGGGAGACATTTCGTCCAGGTGGCTGAGCACCGTCGAGCCGGTGGCGGTGATCCCCGACATGCTTTCGAAGAAGGCGTCGGTGTAGCTGATGTGGTTGGTCAGCAAAAAGGGCAGGGCGGCGAACACGCAGACCACCACCCAGCTGCTGACCGTCAGCAGGTACATGTCGCGCGGCCGCAGGTTGACGTTGTCGGGGCGTCCCGGCAGTACCAGCATCAGGCCGGCGACGAAGGTGATCAGGCTGGCCCATAGAAACGACTGGATGTCTTCGGTGCGCTCGAACACCACCAGCGTGCCCATGGGCACGACCATGCTCACGGCCAGGGTGATCAGGAAGATGCCGATAATGAAACCGATGATGCGCAGGGTCGGCAACGCCATGGGGTCAGCTCTGGCCATGAAGGAAAGGGCCGCCATTCTACCTGCGGGCCACAGCATGTAAACCCGGCAGGCGGAGGCCGCTTGGGTCTAGAATAGCGGCTTATCGTTCCACAGGAGGTTGCCCATGGAGGCGCTCGAGGTTTTGCTCAATCGTGTTTCCGCTCCCCGGCTCATGGCGCCTGCGCCAAGCGCTGCGCAGCGTGAAGTGCTGTTCCAGGCCGCGCTGCGCGCGCCCGACCACGGCCAGCTGCGGCCGTGGCGCTTTCTCACCGTCGAGGGGGAGGGGCTGCAGCGGCTGGGCGAAGTACTGGCCGAGGCCACCGCGCTCAACCCCGAGGCCGGCGAGGCAGCGCTGGAGAAAGCCCGCAACATGCCCTTGCGCGCGCCGCTGGTCGTGGTGGTGATCGCTCGCCTGCAGGAGCATCGCAAGGTGCCACAGAGCGAGCAACTGCTGGCGGCCGGCTGCGCCGCTCATGGCATTCTGCTTGCGGCCAACGCTCAGGGGCTGGGTGGCGTATGGCGTACCGGCGAGCTGTCCTACGCGCCTTATGTCGCGGACAAGCTGGGCCTGAGCGAAGGCGAGCAGATCATCGGCTTCCTGTACCTGGGCACGCCTGTGCGCGAACTGCGCGAAGCGCCTGCACTGGCCACCGCCGACTTCGTGCAGGCGTGGGGCGCCTGATCGTACTCGGCTAGGCCACCACCACCGGCACCGGTGGCAAGTCCTGGGGCGCGATCAGGCCGCCCGGGGCATGGGTTTCCAGGGGCAGACTGCCGCCATGCCGTTCGGCGGCGCGGCGGGCTATGGCCAGACCCAGGCCATGGCCCGCCGCGGTCTGCCCTGGCGCTCGAAAGAACGGCTCGCTCAGCCGCGCCAGATGTTCCTCCGCCACCCCCGGGCCGTGATCGCGGACGCTGATGCGCACCCGGCCATCCACCTGTTGCGCCGACAGCACGACCGGCAACGGCCCGGGGTTGAAGCGCAGGGCGTTGCGCAGTAGGTTGTCCACGGCCCGTTCGATCATGGTCGGCCAGCCCTGCAACGCCAGGTGCGGGGCAATGTCCAGTTCGATGGATTGCTCCGGCACGGCCACCAGCGCGTCCTTGCGTACGGCGTGCAGCAGGGCTGGCAAATCCACGTCTTCAGCCGTGGCCTGTTCCGCATCGACCCGCGCCAGTACGAGAATCTCGCTGATCAATGCTTCCAGGCGATCGCACTCGCGGGTCAGACGCGGCCACAGCAGGTCGCGCTGAGCGGGCTCGGCGCGTTCCGCCAGGGCCAGGGCGATGCGCAGCCGAGCCAGGGGTGAGCGCAGTTCATGGGACACGTCGCGTAACAGTTGTCGCTGGCTGCCGATCAGGCTCTGCAGGCGTGAGCCCATGCGGTTGAAGTCGCGCGCCAGCACACCGAACTCGTCACGACGACTGGCCAGCTGCGCCAGGCTGTTCTGCTGATAGGTGGTCTGTCCCAGTTCATGCACGGCGCCGCGCAGCCGGCTCAGCGGGCGGGTGATCGACAGGGTCACCATCAGACTGAACAGCGTCAGCACGACCAGTGCGATCACCAGTGCGCTGATGGGCATGAGCAGAGAGTCGCGATGCCAGGAATCGAGCTCGGGGTGAGGGATGCGGTAGATCAGCAGGTACGTGTCGCCCGTGGTGGGACTGGTGTATTCCGCTGTCAGGCGTCGCCATGGCAGGTCGCGGTCGTTGTCGTTGTGGCGCGCCTCGAAGGCTTCCGCGCGACGGGGGAAGGTTCCCGGCACGACCGCTTCGCCAGCCTCGTTGAGCACCTGAGTGTCGATGCGGTAGCGCCGCTTGCGTTGTTCGAGCAGTTCCTGGGCAGCTTCGCCACCTTTGCTTTCATAGCGCTCCACCCAGTCCTGGGCGAAATGCTTGACCGCCGGATGCCGACTGAGGATCCAGGTGTCCTGGTTCAACATGTGGCCCAGCAGCACCGAGAGGCCGGCTACCAGGGCGATGGCCAGCCAGAAGCTGGCCAGGATGCGCCAGAACAGTGAACGCAAGGCAAATTCCTCAATGAACGAAGCCCGGTACGCGTGAGCGTACCGGGCTGGGGGCGTGCGCCGATATTACTGGGTTTTCTTGCCTTGCTGGGCTTTCCAGGCCTGAAATTCGGCCCATTCGGCGCGGCGCTGGTCCTCTTTCTTCTTCATCTCGTCGAACTGCTTCTGCTGCTCGGGCTTGAGCACGGCACGTAGGTCGGCCTGAGCCTTGTCGTGGTTGGCCTTGATTTCATCTTCCATGGCCTTGCGATCGGCCGCTGGCAGCTTGTCCAGGTACTTCTTGGTGATCTCGCGCTGTTGATGGCGTTCTTCGCCCATCAGCTTGCCGACCTGGGTGCGTTGCTCGTGGGTCAGGTCGAGCTGGGCGAACGGCTCACCGCCACGAGGGCCTGGGCCGCCTTTGCCTGGGCCTGGGCCGAAACCCTCGGGGCCGCCTTGGGGCATGGCCATGGCCAGGGTCGGCAGGGTAGCGGCGAACAGCATTGCGAGGGTGGTCTTGCGCATGATGAATCTCCTGTCTGGTTCCCGGTCGTTACCGGATGTGGCCAGTTTAGGGAGATCAAGGTCAGGCGCGGTCAAGGCCGCGTAAAGCTTGTGTAAAGGGATGACGCGGTCGTTACTGACAAATCCCGGCGCGTTCAGGCGCTGAAGTGGACGGCGCACTCAGTGCGATGCGCCGACCGGCTACTGCGCATAGAAATAGCCACGGCTGCGCAGCGCCATGATCCGTGGACGGCCGTCGGCGTGGGGGCCGATCTTCTTGCGCAGGTTGCTGACGTGCATGTCCAGGCTTCGATCATAGAGGGTGAGCTTGCGGCCCAGGGCGATCTGCGCCAGTTCCTGCTTGTCCAGTGGCTCGCCTGGCTGGCGCATGAGCGCTTCGAGCAGGCGGCTTTCGGAAACGGTCAGGTTGATATCGTGCTGATCGATACTGACCACGCCGCGAGCCGGGCTGAAGCACAGGTCGCCCAGTTCCATCTGGCCTGCCACCGCCACCGGGTGGCTGCGGCGCAGGACCGCACGCAGGCGAGCCGTCAGCTCCCGCGGATCGCAGGGTTTGGCCAGGTAATCGTCAGCGCCCAGCTCCAGGCCCAGGATGCGATCCAGCGGTTCGCCCCGCGCCGAGAGCATCAGCACCGGCAGGTCAGGGTGTTCGCTGCGCAACTGCTTGAGCAGCTCCAGGCCGCTGCCGTCGGGCAGCATCACGTCGAGCACCACGGCCGCCGGTGCCAGCTCGGCGAGGGCCTTGCGTGCGCTGCTGCCATCGTGGCAGGCCCTGACCTGGAAACCTTCTTGGCTCAACCAGCTGTTCAGCAGCTCGCACAGCTCGACGTCGTCGTCGATCAGTAACAGGTCGCTCATCTAAACCTTCATTCAGGCGCAGGCAGGGTCTGCTTGAAAGGTTTGACCAGCACGTCCTGGTAGACACCGGCGGCCACGAACGGGTCGGCGCCAGCCCAGGTCTGGGCTTCGTCCAGCGACTCGAAGTGGGCAACGATGAGGCTGCCGCTGAACCCGCTTTCGCCGGGGTCATTGCTGTCGATGGCTGGGTGTGGACCGGCCAGGACCAGACGGCCGGCGGCTTCCAGCTGCTTCAGACGCTCCAGATGCTCGGGCCGTGCGGCCAGGCGTTTTTCCAGGGAGTTGGGCGTGTCGGTGGCAATGATGGCGTAGAGCATGTCAATCCTCGGTTTTCGGTGTTGTACGATCGGAATCATGCAGGTGACGGGACAGGTAGATGCCCTGGCCCACCAGGAACAGCAAGGTCATGGCCAGGCTGCCGAACACTTTGAAGTCGACCCAGAACTGCTCGAAGGTAAATGCCACGAACAGGTTGGCAGCGCCGCAGAACAGGAAGAAGACCACCCACGCCACGTTGAGTTTCGCCCAGATCGGGTCGGGCAGGGTCAGGGCATGGCCCATCATGCGCTTGATCAGCAGTTGCCTGCCGATGAAATGACTGCCGGCGAACGCCAGGGCGAACAGCCAATTGACCACCGGTGCCTTCCATTTGAGGAAGGTTTCGCTGTGGAAGGCCAGGGTCAGGGTGCCGAACACCAGGCAGGCGATCAGGGTCAACCACTGGCCTTTTTCCAACTTGCGCTGCTTGATGAACAGCAGACCGTAGACCACCACCGAGCTGGCGATCAGCACTTTGGTGGCACTGAAGATGCCGCCCAGTTCAAAGCTGTAACCGGCTAGGTCGACCATGTGCGGGTCGGTCTTGTAGACGATGAGGAACAGGAGCAGCGGGATGAAATCGATCAATTGTTTCACAATGGCAGCCAGAAGCAGGATGTGGCGGCATAATAACAAACATCAATGACTGCGAAAGCGCCACTATGAATGTTGACCTGCACTGCCACAGCACCGCTTCCGACGGCGCCCTTGCGCCTGCCGTCCTGGTGCAGCGAGCCTTCGATCACGGCGTGCAGACCCTGGCCTTGACCGACCATGACACCCTGGAAGGCCAGCCAGAGGCCCGTGCGGCCGCGACAGCACTGAACATGCAGTGGGTCAGTGGTGTCGAGATGTCATGCGCCTGGGGCGGCGCGACCATCCACGTGCTCGGTTACAATTTCGCTCTGGATGCGCCGCCTCTGGTCGCCGCGCTCGACAGCCTGCACCACGGTCGTTGGCTGCGTGCCGAAGAAATCGACCGGCGCCTGGCGCTCAAGGGCATGCCCGGTGCCTTGGAAGGTGCACGCGCCATCCAGCAAGGTCTGGGCGACAGCGGCAATGCGCCGGCCCGCCCGCACTTCGCCGATTTCCTCGTGCAGCAAGGCTACGTCAAGGATCGCCAGGAGGCGTTCCGCAAGTGGCTGGGCGCCGGCAAGCTGGGTGACGTCAAGCAGCACTGGCCTACGCTGGAGGACACCGTGCGCACGTTGCGCGAAGCCCGAGCCTGGATCAGCCTGGCGCACCCGTTGCACTACGATTTCACCCGCAGCAAGCGGCGCAAGCTGATCGGCGACTATATTCAGGCCGGAGGCCACGCGATCGAGGTGGTCAATGGCATGCAGGCGGCCGAGCAGGTCGGCACGCTGGCCATTCTGGCTCGCGAGTTCGGCCTGATGGTCAGCGCCGGCAGTGATTTCCATGGTCCGGGCGCCTGGGGCGAAATCGGTGTCTATCGGCCCTTGCCGGTGGACCTGCCGCCGTTGTCCGCGCGGTTCAAGCACGATCCGTCAATCTCCGCCTGAACAGGATGCCAACGTGAGTCAATTCTTTCAGATCCACCCAGAGAATCCGCAGCCGCGGTTGATCAAGCAAGCGGTCGAGATCATTCGCAAGGGCGGCATCGTGATCTACCCCACTGATTCCTCCTACGCCATCGGTTGCCAGATTGGCGACAAGAGCGCGGTGGAGCGGGTGCGCCGCCTGCGCCAGCTGGACGACAAACACAACTTTGCGATCATCTGCTGCGACCTGTCGCAGCTGGGGCTGTTCGCCAAGGTCGATACCGCGGCGTTCCGCCTGCTCAAGGCGCATACGCCAGGGCCGTATACCTTCATCCTCAGTGCCACCCGCGAAGTGCCGCGCCTGCTGTTGCACCCCAAGCGCCGTACCATCGGCCTGCGCGTGCCCAGTCATCCGATCGCCCTGGCTTTACTGGAAGAGCTGGGCGAACCGCTGATGAGTGTGAGTTTGATCATGCCCGGTGACAGCGAGCCGCTCAGTGATCCGTACGAGATGCGTCAGTTGCTGGAAAAACACGTCGACCTGATCATCGATGGTGGTTTCGGCGGGACCGAAGCGTCCACCGTGATCAACCTGGCTGACGGCGATCCGCAGGTGATACGTGTGGGTTGCGGCGACCCGGCTCCGTTTGCGGCCATGGCGTGAGTGACCTGAGCGCGGTCGAAGAGCCGTCGTCGGGCCTTGCCCAAGGCTCGCCCGAGCAGCTGCAACTGGCGCTGGTCTATGGCCAGGCGTTCACCCAGATGCCGCAGGACCTGTACATCCCGCCGGATGCGCTGGAAGTGTTTCTGGAGGCGTTCGAAGGTCCGCTCGACCTGCTGCTGTACCTGATCCGCAAGCAGAACATCGACATCCTCGACATTCCCGTGGCGGAAATCACCCGTCAGTACATGGGCTACGTCGAGTTGATGAAGAGCGTACGCCTGGAGCTTGCCGCCGAGTACTTGGTGATGGCCGCCATGCTCGCCGAGATCAAGTCGCGCATGTTGCTGCCGCGCAGCGCCGTGGTCGAGGACGAAGAGCACGATCCGCGTGCCGAGCTGATTCGCCGCCTGCAGGAATACGAGCGCTTCAAGGCGGCCGCCGAAGGGATTGATACCCTCAAGCGGGTAGGTCGCGATCTCTACGTGCCCAAGCTCGATGCGCCCCAGGCCAAGGTGCGCAAGCTGCTGCCCGAGGTCAGCCTGGAAGAGCTGCTGATGTCCATGGCCGACGTGTTGCGGCGCAGCGACATGTTCGAAAGCCATCAGGTCAGCCGTGAGGCGCTGTCGACCCGCGAGCGCATGAGCCAGGTGCTCGAACGCCTGCGCGGTGGCGGCTTCGTGCCTTTCGTCGAGCTGTTCGGTGCCGAGGAAGGCAAGCTCGGCGTGGTGGTGACCTTCATGGCCATCCTCGAACTGGTGAAGGAGCAACTGATCGAACTGGTGCAGAATGACGCCTTTGCCGCTATCCATGTGCGTGCCCGAGCCGAACAATGAACTTGACTGACCCGCGCGATCTGGCGCCGCTGCTTGAAGCCTTTCTGCTGGCCTCCGGAAAACCCCAGTCCCTGGAACGCCTCCATGAGCTGTTCGAGGAGGCCGAACGGCCGGAGCCGGCGGTGTTCAAGAAGGCCCTCGAGGTGCTGGGCAAATCCTGCGAAAAGCGCGCGTTCGAACTGGTCGAGGTGGCGTCCGGCTACCGTCTGCAGATCCGCGAGAAGTACGCGCCCTGGGTCGGCCGGCTCTGGGAAGAACGGCCGCAGCGCTATTCCCGTGCCCTGCTGGAGACCATGGCCCTGATCGCCTATCGCCAACCCATCACCCGCGGCGAGATCGAAGACGTGCGCGGCGTGGCGGTGAACAGCAATATCGTCAAGACCCTGGTGGAGCGTGAGTGGATCCGTGTAGTGGGTTACCGCGACGTGCCGGGCCGGCCGGCGATGTTCGCCACCACCAAGGCCTTCCTCGATCACTTCAACCTCAAGAGTCTCGACGAATTGCCGCCGCTGGCGGTTCTGCGCGAGATGGAACCTGAGTCGGTCCTCGACGACCACGACGAAGACGCGCCGGTCCCTGCCCATCTGCAGGCGTTGGCCGATGCCAGTGCCGAGGGTGAGGGCGAGGCACCGCCCAAGGATGAGACCAGCTTCCGCTCGTTGCTGGTGGAACTCGATTCTATGGAGCAGGGGCTCAAGATCGACTTCGATGATCTGCTCGAAGATCCTGCGCAGACGAACGACTCGACGCAGACCGACGACGAGCGTTGAATCTGCGGTGAGCCCTCTAGTGCAGGTGGCCGCACGCCTCCGATCGCTTGTGCGTCATACGACTGCTTCATCGGTGATTGTTGTGCCTGCGATGGTTTCTGCGAATCCACCGCCGAACAATCGCGCGGCAGTCTCGAATCCCGCCTGCCGTTCACCCTCCATCACCCGCCGCGCCGCTTCCACTGCGGCGACAGGGGTAAAGGAATAGCCGTTGACGGTTTCGATCCGCGAGCGCGCCATTTCCCCGTAGGCCCCCACAACTTCGGCCACTGCGCGGGCTTTGTGCGCATCACGATGTGCGACGTCGGGCCCGTCGGCCAACTGCGCGAGATCACCCTCGGGAAAGGCCTCACCGGAAATATGTACGTACATGGCGATATTGGCGATGCCTGTGGAGTGCCATGCCGTCACCAGGTCACCAAATGGCAACGGTGCACAGAGCACAGGACCGTCGCCAAAATCGAAGTAACGCGGTTGTGTTTCTGGCGTTGAAACCAGTTCGCCGTCCACTCGCGACAACGGGCCTGCGCCGATAATTTCGCTGACGCTTTTAGCAGAACCACGCGACATGGAGCCAGGTACTTGCAGCGCTATGCTCAGGGCATGCGGCTTGGCGACCCGTGCCGCGACATGCACTGCCAAACTGTCAGTCGTCGCAACGTCCCAGCCAACGCCTGGCAGCAACATGACATCGGACTTTGCTGCCTCGGCACCAAACCTTTCCGCAAGGCGGTAAACGTTGATCTCTGCGGTGATATCAAGATAGTCGACGCCGGCGTTGATGCAGGCATTCATCAGGGCTTCTGCCGTTTGCGCGAAAGGCCCCGCAAAGTTCAGCAGTACAGAGATGCTATCCAAATACCGTTCGGGTCGTTCATTGAGGGTGAATACCCTGTACGGTACGCCTAGCTGTGTAGAAAGTGCCCTCAAGGGCTCGGCGTCACGCCCGGCGATTTCGAAATTCAGTCCCAGCACCTTAGCGCGTTCTGCCGCCATGCGGCCGGTATAGCCAGTCGCCCCGTAGATCAAAAGTGTGCCCATGAGGATGGTTCCGCTGTGGTTTGGATGAGTTACCACAGTAGAGCGTGGCATGGGCGCGGGCGAAGGCCTTCCTACCCCGTACTTGCCTGTTCCTACCTTTCGCTTGTAACGCAAAAACGACGGAGATCACCATGTTGGCCAAGGACGCACTACTGAAAGAGCTGCGACGTCTGGCTTCGAAGGCAGAGAACCGCATGACTGAAACAGGCATTCCCCGGGTCTCGATGATTCAGGGGGATGTTCCCAAGCATTTGCTGGCCGCCGTATATGCGCCCATGGTCAACCTCATTTTGCAGGGCAGCAAAGCAATGACCGTTGGCGAACGTACTTTGCGCTATGACCCGGCCACGTACTTTGTGATGTCAGTCGATTTGCCCGCCGTGGGTACCTTGCATCCCGCATCGACCGGGGAGCCGTACCTTGCTGTCAGCCTGACACTCGATCCGACGGTGCTTTCCACATTGATATCTGATTTGCCCAAAAGCACCGAGATCTTCGAAGACAACGCAGGGTTTTCAGTTGCAGCCGTTACGCCGAAATTGATGGATGCGTGGGTGCGGATGTTGGGCTTGATGGAGACGCCTGATGAGGTCGCGGCCTTGGCCCCGATCTACGAGCGTGAAATTCTCTTTCGGGTGTTACAAGGGCCTCACGGCTGGATGTTACGAGACATCGCTGCGCCGAACACCGCTATGGCCAAGGTCAGTGTGGCGATTCAGCACATACGCAAAGACTTTGCCGATCCTATCCGCGTAGAGACCCTTGCCAGCAAAGCCGCCATGAGCGTGTCGGCGTTTCATCGCCACTTCAAATCCATCACTACTCTAAGTCCATTGCAGTATCAGAAGCGGGTTCGGTTACTCCAGGCGCGAACCCTGATGATGACCAACCCCGGCAGCGTCAGCAGCGCCGCTTTCGAAGTGGGCTATGAAAGTGTCAGCCAGTTTACCCGTGACTACACGCGTGTTTTCGGTCTGCCGCCTGCGCGAGATACCGCCAGAATTCAAGCCGAACTCAGCCCGCTCAGAGCCGATCGAGCGATTCAGGTGCGATAGCAAGCCCGCGGGGAGGAATTCCACCGTGACCAGCGCAAAAGCACCCATGTCGATGGCGGCCACTGCACTCCATGGCGCCAGAGCAGGGGTCAATGCTCAGTTGGTGATTGAATCCACTCGAACTGTTTGGGTCATGATTGAAGCCTGCTGGCAATACAGGCGCACACGGGTTGCGCCTGTTGCGTACAAGGTGGCGTTAGTAACCAACTCCACGCACGCCACCCGATGCCCGGATCGATTCACCCGTCACCCAGTGCGAGTCCTCGGACGCCAGGAACACGGCCAAAGGCGCAATATCTTCTGGCTCGCCAAAGCGGCCTAGCGGCGTGCCGGCGATCAGTTTTTCACCGAACTCACCGTCGAAATTGCCTTTGGTGAGCGGCGTATTGGTGTGACCGGGCAGGATAGAATTGACGCGGATGCCTTTCGCGCCGAGTTCGCGCGCCAAAGCAAAGGTCAACGTGTCCACAGCCCCCTTGGTTGCCGAATAGACGCTCGATGCCAAGTACGGATCGGTGCTCAGGATAGAGCTGATATTGATAACGCTGCCCTTGCCGTCAAACAGTTTCACCGCCTCACGGACTGCTAGCAGATAGCCCAGAACGTTGACATTGAATTGATGATGGAACGCGTCCTCGGTAAGGTCTTCAATCATCTGAAACACCGCAACACCTGCGTTATTCACCAAGATATCCAGGGTGCCGAACTCAGTGGCAACAGTTTCGAACAAGCGCGATACATCAGCGCCTTTGCTCATGTCCGCTTGAACCGCGATGGCTGTGCCGCCTTTCTCTTGGATGAAAGCAACAACTGCATCTGCCTCCGGCTTGCTTGAAGCGTAATTGATAACCACCGTAGCGCCTTGCGCGGCTAACGCTTTTGCGATCCCCGCGCCGATACCTTTGGAGGCGCCGGTGACAACGGCAATCTTTCCTTCAAGTTTCATGGGGTGACCTTCTCGAGTTGACTGATGATTTGCAATGCTCGCTGCGGTCAAGGGTTCAGACCTTTGCGCCTACCAACAGTATTCAATCAACGTCCGAGCAAACCTTTGCCGGTTCCTATCCAATCCTTGCCTGTTCTTATCAGAGCGCTTACGCGACGCTTTGGGAATACCCTGGCCCATGCTCCGCTTGAGTGCACGTGAGACGCGCAGGACCTTGCCGCTGCTCGGAGCGCCGCTCGTTTTCTGACTTTGTGGCCTGCACCAATGCGGGCATTGATCGCCCTTTCATGGAGCATTTAATTCAATAAAATTAAACCTTGAATTATTTGATTCTTGCTCCTAGTCTCGTTCTCGACAGGCCTGCGCAAGTACCCAGGCCGCCATTGGCACTGACGTGAATCGGGGAGCTGGACATGAGCGTGAAAGTACTTTTGAGCATGGCTGTGGCCACTGCGTTTTCGGCCTCGGCACTGGCTGCCGATTGGACCGTCGGTGCCAACGTCGGCAACGTCCCTTGGGAGTTCCAGGACGCCAAGGGCGACATCGTCGGTTTCGAAGTCGATGTGGTGAAGGAAGTGGCCAAGCGCGCCGGCAAGACCGTAGAGTTCGTCAACATTCCCTTCAACGGTCTGTTCAGCGCCGTGCAGTCCAAGCGCGCGGACATCGCCATTTCTTCGATCACCATCACCCCCAAACGCCTGGAATCGGTCGGGTTCGCCCAGCCGTACTACGACAGCGACCAGTCGCTCTCGGTGCTGACCAAGTCCGGCATCAAGGGCCTGGCCGACATGAGCGGCAAGGTGGTGGGCGTGGACACCGGTTCGACCGGCGACATGTGGGCCGCCCAGCACCAGGGCGAGTACAAGTTCAAGGACATCTCGCGCTACGAAGGGTTGTCGCCGGCCATGCTCGACCTGGCGTCCGGGCGCATGGACGGCTACATCAGCGACATTCCCGCCGTGCTCTATTACATCAAGGACAAGCCGCAATATGCGGTGGTCGCGCGCATCCCCACCGGCGAGAAGTACTCGCTGATGCACGCCAAGGGCTGGGCCGAAGACGAACGCGTGAACACGATCATCAGCGAGATGAAAAAAGACGGCGTGATCGCCGACCTGCACAAGAAGTGGTTCGGTGCAGCCGCCGCAGACGATTCCAGCACCGTGAAGGTCGTCGACGTACCCAAGTAAGTTCAGCCTTTCGCCCCGCCCGCTACCGGCTCACGACCAAGGGATCCGTTCATGGAGTTGCTACACACTTTCTTCAACTGGGACGTGTTCGTCGATGCGCTGCCGTTGATGCTGCGCGGCCTTGGCGTGACCATCCTGCTGGGCGTGGTGAGTATCGTGCTGGGCCTGGTCGGCGGGTTGCTGCTGGCCATGCTCAGGCTGTATGGCTACACCCCCGTGCGCTGGCTGGCACGGGTCTACATCGACGTGCTGCGCTCGATTCCGCTACTGGTCCTGCTGGTGCTGATCTACTACGCCTTGCCCTTTGTCGGCATTCGGCTGTCGTCTTTCGCCGCGGCGGCGGCCGCGCTGTCGCTGGTGTCGTGTGCCTACTCGGCGGAAATATTCCGCTCCGGCATCGAGGCCATTCCCAAGGGGCAGTTCGAAGCGGCGGCCTCCCAGGGCATGAGTTTCTTCAACACCATGCGCGACGTGATCCTGCCCCAGGCCATGCGCATCGTTCTGCCGCCGATGACCAGCAACTGCATCAACGTCATGAAGGACACCGCCCTGGCTTCGGTGGTGGCCATGCCCGACCTGCTCAAGCAGGCCACCCAGGCCCAGGCGCTGTCGGCCAATCCCACACCGCTGGTGGGGGCGGCGATCATGTACCTGTTGTTGCTGCTGCCGCTGGTGCAACTGGTCAGCTGGGTCGAGCGGCGCAACGGCAACGGAGGCAAGCGCGCATGAGCAACGTCATCGAAATCGAACGGCTGGACAAGTTCTACGGACCTTTCCAGGCCCTCACCGATATCAACCTGACCGTCGCCCAGGGCGAGGTGGTGGTGATCCTCGGTCCGTCGGGGTCGGGCAAGTCCACCCTGATTCGCTGCATCAACCTGCTCGAACCCTATCAGGGCGGCGACATCCGGGTGTCCGGGCAGCGCGTGGAAAACGGCGCCAAGCTCGCCGGCATCCGCTGCGAAGTGGGCATGGTGTTTCAGAACTTCAACCTCTATCCCCACCTCACGGTGCTGGCCAACGTGGCCCTGGCACCGGTACGGGTGCGCGGCATGAACCGACGCGATGCCCAGGCCCGCGCGCGGCTGTTGCTGGAAAAGGTCGGCATGGCCAGCCACGCCGACAAGTACCCCAGTCAATTGTCCGGAGGCCAGCAGCAACGGGTCGCGATCGCCCGGACCATGGCCATGGAACCGCGAGTGATCCTGTTCGACGAACCCACCTCGGCACTGGACCCGGAGATGGTCGGCGAAGTGCTCGACGTGATGCAGAACCTGGCTCGCTCCGGTGTGACCATGATCGTGGTGACCCACGAGATGGGCTTCGCGCGCAAGGTCGCCGACCGGGTGATCTTCATGGAAACCGGCCGCATCATCGAACAGAACGCTCCGCAGGCATTCTTCACCGCGCCGCAGGAACCGCGAACCCAGGCGTTCCTGCAGGCCATCCTGCATCACTGACAGGCTTGACCCCTGACAAGCAACCGGGAGACTCACTTTGACTGCCCTCGATATCGACTACGTTCGTCGCCAATTCCCTGCACTCGCCGACGGCTACGGCTACCTGGACAATGCCGGTGGTTCGGCAGTGCTCAAGCCGGTGGCCGAACGCATCACCGAGTACCTGCTCAACCACGCGGTGCAACTCGGCGCCTCGTACGCGCCATCGGTCAAGGCCGGTGAGAAAGTGCTGGAAGCACGCGCCTCGGTGGCCCAGTTGATCAATGCTCGCCACTCCGAAGAGTGCGTGATGGCCGGCTCGACCACGCTGCTGCTGCAATTGCTGGCACGGGCCATTGCACCCTCGATCGGGGCGGGCGACGAGATCATCGTCACCCACAGCGATCACGAAGCCAACATCGGCCCTTGGCAGCGCCTGTGCGAAGAGCGCGGGGCCACGTTGCGCGTGTGGTCGGTGGACCCGTCCAGCCTGGAGCTGGAGCTGCACGACCTCCAAGCCCTGCTGGGACCGCGCACCCGTTACGTGGCGATGACCCACGCGTCGAACATTCTGGGCAGCGTCAACCCGGTCGCGCAGGTCGCCGAGCGCGTGCATGCCTGCGGTGCGAAGCTGGTGGTGGACGCGGTGGCGTACGCGCCGCACCGTCTGGTGGACGTACAGGCCAGTGGGGCCGACTACTACGTGTTCAGTTTCTACAAGGTCTTCGGTCCCCATTTCGCCGTGCTGTGGGGCAAGCGCGAGCTGTTGCTGGAGCTGCCCAGCCTCAACCATTTCTTCATCGGCCAGGACGTGCTGCCGTACAAACTGCAGCCGGGCAACGTCAACTACGAGCTGTCCTATGGCTGCATCGGCATCAGCGACTACCTGCTGGACATCGGCCGCCGCCTGGGCGGCGAAGGCAGCGAGCGGCAGATCATGCAGGCGGCCTTCGATGCGTTCGAAGTGCAGGAGAACGTGCTGGCCGAGATTCTGCTGGGCTATCTGCGCGAGGCCGACGGCGTGCGCATCATCGGCAAGCCGCGCGTCACCGCAGGTGACCGGGTGCCGACCATCAGCTTCGTGGTCGAGGGCGTGCAGTCCGAAGCGATCGTGCGCCGCGTCGATGCCGCGCGAATCGGCATCCGTTTTGGTGACTTCTACGCCCGTCACTTGATCGAAGCACTGGGCCTGGCGCCTCAGGGCGGGGTGGTGCGTGTTTCCATCGCGCACTACAACACCGTCGACGAAATGACCCGGCTGGTGGAATGCCTGGCCCACGCCATCGCAGATTTGCGTCCCCGCTGACCGTCATCGAGCCACCGAGCTATCGAGCCACAGAACCATGCCATTACCGCACACCCTTGAAGAGCTGCGCAGCGCCATCGCCGTCGGCCAGGACAAACTCACCGCGCGCATGCGCGATGCCGCGCAGTACGTGATCGAGCATCCCCATGACGTGGCGCTCAACACGGTCGCCGCCCTGGCCGCGCGTTCGCAGATTCCCGCTTCGGCCTTCATTCGTCTGGCTCAGGCCTTAGGCTATGGTGGCTTTAGCGACCTGCAGCGCGTGTGCAAGGCGCCGTTGGAAATGGCCGGGCAGGGCAGCTTCAAGGAGCGTATCCGTCACTACCGCGGCGAGCAACTGCTGGACGATCCGACCGACGTGGGCGCGATGCTGGGCGCCTTCAGCCGGGCCAATATCGTCTCCCTCGAACACCTCGCCGAAGGGCAGCAGGTGCAGGCGCTGGAACAGTCCATCGCCCTGCTGCAACAGGCGCGAACCACCTTCGTGGTCGGCATGCGCCGCTCGTTTCCCATGGCCGCGTACCTGAGTTATGCCTTGAGCCGGGTCGGCCGCCGCGCCGTGCACATCAGCGGCCTGGGCGGCAGCCTGCGCGAGCAGGTGGGGGCGCTGCATGGCGACGACGTGCTGGTGGCCGTCAGCTTTCCGCCCTATGCCCAGGAAACCATCGACGCCTGCAATCAGGCGGTCGCGGCCGGCACGCCGATCGTGGCCATCACCGACAGCCTGCTGAGCCCGATCGGCCAGTGCGCTGCGGTGATGATCGAAGTCGACGACGCCGAGCTGCTAGGTTTCCGCTCGCTGACCGCGGCGTTCTGCGTCGCCCAGACTCTGGCCATGGGTCTGGCCTTCGGTGATGGCCGCGACCATGAAGCCCTGAAAGACATCGACTGCTGAGGCCCCAGGCCCGGCTTTTTGCCCAACCTGCTGGAGAGCCGTACCGTGACATTCCCCCTCAGAGATCTGGTCGGTTATGGCCAGCAACGTCCCCAAGGTACTTGGCCCAATGGTGCCCGACTGGCGATCAGTCTGGTCATCAACTACGAGGAAGGCTCCGAGCGCTCCCTGGCCATGGGTGATCCCGATCAGGAAAGCATGACCGAATGGGGCAGCTATCAGTTTCCCGACGGCGTGCGCAACCTGGCCATGGAATCGATGTACGAATACGGCTCGCGGGTCGGCATCTGGCGGATTCTGGAGATCTTGCAGAAGGCCAAGGTGCCGTCCACCTTCCATGCCTGCGCGGTGGCGTTCGAACAGAATCCAGACGTGGCCCGCGCGGCGGTCGAGCTGGGCCATGAGGTGTGCAGCCATGGCTATCGTTGGGAGGAAGTGTTCCGCCTCACCGAGGCGCAGGAGCGCGAGCACATTCGCCTGGCCATCGAATCCTTCCAGCGCACCTGCGGCAAGCGCCCGGTGGGCTGGTACTGCCGCTATGGCGCCAGCGTGCGAACCCGTCGCCTGGTGGCCGAGGAGGGCGGGTTTCTCTACGACTCGGACGCCTACAACGATGACGTGCCGTACTTCGTCGACGTGGAAGGCAAACGCCACCTGGTGGTGCCGTACACCAGCGACGTCAACGATTTCCGTTACTGGAATTCACCGGGCCTCTCCCAGGCTTCCGATTTTCTCGAGTACATGAAGGAAAGCTTCGAGGTGCTGCACGAGGAGTCCGCGAATGGCTTGCGCATGATGTCCGTCGGCCTGCACCCGCGCATGGTCGGCCGCCCAGGCCGGGTGCGCGCCCTGCAGAAGTTCATCGAATACGCCCAGGGCCACGAAGGCGTCTGGTTCGCCACCCGCGAACAGATCGCCCAGGCCTGGCTGGAACGCGATACCGCTGGAGCGTGCACCGCCCTGTAGCAGCGGTGCGAGCCGCGTCGGCGGTAGATGCGGTTTGCCTGACACACTGCAGTGAACCCGGACGCGGCTTGCACCGCTGCTACACGGATTGCGGTGCCTGCGGGGTAGATGCTGGGACATGTTGACCATGCCGGTTGGGGCCGGCTACTGCTTGAAGAGGCTTGATATGCAACCTTTCGATACGGTTATTCGCAACGCCCGCGTGGTCACTGCTGCAGACACCTTTACCAGCGACATCGGCATTCGTGACGGGCGCATTGCCGCCCTGGCGCTGGACCTGCCCCCAGGCCTCGAGGAAATCGATGCCGCAGGTCGGCATGTGACCCCGGGAGGCATCGACAGCCATGTGCACCTGGATCAGCCCACCGGCGACGGCTCGGTCATGGCCGATGACTTCTTCAGCGGCACGGTGTCGGCCGCCTGCGGCGGGACCACCACGGTGATTCCGTTCGCTTGCCAGCAGAAGGGCGAAACCCTGCGCGCGGCCGTGGACGACTACCATCGCCGTGCCGGCGACAAACCGGTGATCGACTACGCCTTCCACCTGATCGTCACCGACCCCACGCCCGAGGTGTTGCGTGAAGAACTGCCCGCGCTGATTGCCGAAGGCTACACCTCGTTCAAGATCTACATGACCTACGACGCGCTGAAACTGGGTGATCGGGAGATTCTCGAAACCCTCTCCGTGGCGCGCCGCGAGGGCGCGATGGTCATGCTGCATGCCGAGAACAGCGACTGCATCGCCTGGCTCACCGAGCGCCTGCTGGCGGCCGGGCTCAGTGCGCCGCGCTACCATGCCAGCTCGCGGCCGATGCTGGTGGAGCGTGAGGCCACCCATCGCGCCATTGCCCTGGCCGAACTGGTGGACGTGCCCATCCTCATTGTCCACGTGTCGGGTCGCGAGGCCGTGGAGCAGATTCGCTGGGCGCAGAGCCACGGCTTGAAGGTGTACGCCGAAACCTGCCCGCAGTACCTGTTCCTGACCGCCGATTCGCTGGGCTGCGACGACAGTTTCGAAGGCGCCAAATGCATCTGCAGCCCACCGCCGCGCGACGCCGCCAACCAGCAAGTGATCTGGGATGGACTGGAAAACGGCTCGTTCGAGATCTTCTCGTCCGACCATGCACCGTTTCGCTACGGCGGCCCCGATGGCAAGCGCGCCCACGGCGAGGGCGCCTCGTTCGACAAGATCGCCAACGGCATTCCCGGCGTCGAGACGCGCATGGCATTGTTGTGGTCCGAAGGCGTGCGCACCGGCCGCATCACCCCGCAGAGCTTCGTCGCGCTGACGTCGACCAACGCGGCGAAGATGTACGGCCTGTACCCGCGCAAGGGGAGTATCGCCATCGGCGCGGATGCCGATCTGGTGATCTGGGATGAAGGGCAGTCGGTGTCGATCAGCAACGAGATGCTGCACCACAACGTCGACTACACACCCTACGCTGGCATGCAGCTGAGCGCCTGGCCGGCCATGACGCTGTCGCGCGGCGATGTGGTGTGGGATGGCGAGCCTCGCGGCGAAGCGGGCCGTGGCCGGTTTCTGCCGTGCGAGCGTCCGGCCCCGGCGCAGGTCCGCCGGCGCAGGACCGAGTTGCCGCTGTGAGCGCAGTGCAGCAGGTGGCAGCCAGCCGTTCGTCGAACCATTGAACTCCCTGCCCGGCATGCCGCCGCAGTGGGCAATCCACTGCGCGCTGGCGATCTGATCGCGACCGGGAGCTGGACCGGGATTCGGTGGGTGGCTATGGGTGCCAGGGTAGAAGTGGAGTTTGCCCAGCTCGGGCAGGCAGGGCTGTTGGGTTGAAATACGCGGGCATGGATACCGACACAGATCTTGCCAGTGTAATTCGTTTGAATTACATTCGGGTTTAAATCCATTGAGGAGGTTCCCATGGCTGCCACAGCTTTGGTGCAAGCCCGTATCGACCCTGAACTGCGTGATCGTGCCGCCCACGTGCTGGGAAAAATGGGCATGACGCTATCAGATGCTGTTCGAATTCTGCTTACCCGGGTGGCGAATGAAGGTGGCTTGCCCGTTGGGCTCACCACGGATCCTCAAGCCCACGACGCCTGGTTCAAATCCAAGGTCATGGAAGCCCTGGCCGAGCACACGCCTGCCATTCCAGCCGAAGATGTCGAAGCGCATTTCGCCAGACGCCGAGCCATCGCCTTGCAGAAATCGAAAGAGGTAAGCGAGTGAGGCTTGAATGGACAGCAGCAGCGCTCAAGGATCGAGACCGAATTTTTGATTACACCGAAGAGTTCAATCCAGCCGCGGCTATCCAGGTGGATCAACGTATAAGCGATTGCGTAGCCCGCCTGGAACAGCACCCGCTCAGCGGTCGTATCGGTAGGGTCGAAGGCACGTACGAAGTGGTTATTGTCGACACCTCGTTCATAGCCGCCTATGTCATTCGAGGGCAAGTCGTGACTGTCTTGCGGATATTGCACTGTGCCCGCAACTGGCCGGAAACATTGTCCGACTAGCCGATAGGGAGAGGTCCTTACCGGTAGCCATAGGCGTTTCAGCCCTGCGGCCACTAGTCACCCTCCCGCGCATTCGCCGAAAAAAAAGAGTAAGGTGGCGCGCTTTTCCGATCTGCCCAAAGTTTTTCATGAAAAGTTCAGCCCCCGCTGCACCCAAGCGTTTC
The DNA here is from genome assembly GCF_029960215.1 of Pseudomonas sp. PS01301. Lineage (NCBI taxonomy): Bacteria > Pseudomonadati > Pseudomonadota > Gammaproteobacteria > Pseudomonadales > Pseudomonadaceae > Pseudomonas > Pseudomonas sp. PS01301. The sequence goes on from NZ_JASCPM010000007.1 coordinate 40,057, forward strand.
ACTCTCAAGGTCGCCCTCTGGCTGCTCGACAGCCCCCGCCTGGGCCACAAGGCCAACGTCAAACACCTTGCCGGGCGCATGCTCAAGCAACCCGCACGCGAAGGGGTAGTGGTCGCGCAAAGCCGGCTTGGCCAGTTGATGTGCCGTGACTGCGGCAACGCCCGCGACCAGCGCATCGGCCAGGAACTTCTGCGCCAGGCGGCTCGCGCTGGCGATCCGGCCGCCCAGACCGCGTTAATCCACCTGCGCCGCAACTGACACCCGGTTTGCCCCGAAAGGCCAATGGCCTCAGACTGCCGCTCATCGACCCTGCATGAGAGCAAACCATGGCCCTGGACGTGACCAGCCTGTTGATCGGCCTGCTGGCGGCCGCCTTGCCGTGCCTGGCACTGGCCTGGCAGCTGCAGCGCAAAAGCACTGCCGCCCTGGCCCAGGTCGCCTTGCTCGACGAGCGCCTGAGCAACGCGCAGTTGGCTCAGGACGGCCTGAGCGCGCAGCTCGATGCCTGCCGCGACGAGGTCAGCGACCTGAGCCAGGCCAACTCGGCCAAGCAGGCCGAACTGGCCGGTCTGCGCCGCGAGGTCGAGCTGCTGCAGAACGAGCGCGACAATGCCCGCGATGCCGCCCACGCCTGGAGCATCGAACGCAGCACCCGTGAAACCGAATTGCGCCGTCTGGATGCGCAATGCGCCGGCCTGTCGGCTGAACTGCGCGAACAGCAGGACAGCCACCAGCAGCGCCTGAACGACCTGCAGGGTTCACGGGACGAACTGCGCGCGCAGTTCGCCGAGCTGGCCGGCAAGATCTTCGACGAGCGCGAACAGCGCTTCGCCGAAAACAGCCAGCAACGCCTGGGTCAACTGCTCGATCCGCTCAAGGAGCGCATCCAGTCGTTCGAAAAACGCGTAGAAGAGAGCTACCAGAACGAGGCGCGCGAGCGCTTCTCGCTGAGCAAGGAGCTGGAGCGTCTGCAACAGCTGAACCAGCGCCTGAGCACCGAAGCGACCAACCTGACCCAGGCCCTCAAGGGCCAGAAGACTCAGGGTAACTGGGGCGAGCTGATTCTGGAGCGGGTGCTGGAGCATGCCGGGCTGGAAAAGGGTCGCGAGTACCAGACCCAGGTCAGCCTCAAGGGACCGGACGGCGAGCGTTTCCAGCCGGACGTGTTGATCATGCTGCCCGGCGACAAACAGGTGGTGGTCGATTCCAAGGTCAGCCTCACCGCCTACCAGCAGTACATCGCCGCCGAAGACGGTGCCATCGCCCAGGCCGCGCTCAAGCAGCACGTGCTGTCGTTGCGCAATCACGTCAAGGGCCTGTCCGGCAAGGACTACAGTCGCCTGGACGGGCTGCACAGCCTGGATTTCGTCCTGCTCTTCGTGCCCATCGAAGCGGCCTTCTCCGCTGCGCTGCAGGCCGAGCCCAACCTGTTCCAGGAAGCCTTCGACCGGCAGATCGTCATCGTCAGCCCCACCACCTTGCTGGCAACGCTGCGGGTCATCGACAGCCTCTGGAAGCAGGAACGGCAAAGCCAGAATGCCCGCGAAATCGCCGAGCGCGCCGGGTGGCTGTACGACAAGTTCGTCTTGTTCATCCAGGACCTCGACGAGGTCGGCAACCGCCTGCAGCAGCTGGACAAGGCGTACGGCGCGGCGCGCAACAAGCTCACCGAAGGGCGCGGCAACCTGGTCAGCCGCAGCGAGCAGCTCAAGTTGCTTGGCGCCCGTGCCAGCAAGAGCCTGCCGCCCGACCTGCTCGAACGCGCCATGACCGAAGCGCGTCAGGACGCCGGCGCCGAGGCCGATGCCGACGGCGTGTCAGTGCCGGCCCAGGTACCGGTTGAGTAGCGCCCGCAAGGCCGCCGGTTTGACCGGCTTGGCCAGATAGTCCAAGCCTGCGGCATGCACCTGAGCGACGGTTTCGGGGCGCACGTCGGCGCTGATCACCACGCCCGGCACCGGCTCGGCCAGCGCAGTGCGCAGCCAGGCCATCAGGTGCGTCCCGGTCTCGCCTTCGTCCAGATGGTAGTCGACCAAGGCCAGTTGCGGACGCTTGCCTTGGGCCAGCAGCGCCGCACACTCCTGGCGGTTGCGCGCGGTCCACACCTCGCACCCCCAGCGGCTGAGCAGGCTGTGCATGCCCAGCAGGATGCTGTCTTCGTTGTCGACGCACAGCACTCGCGCCCCGCCCAGCGGCTGGCTCACGGGCGCCGGAGCGGGCAGGGCGTTCTGGGTGTCGACGCCGGCCAGCGGGACCGTCACGCTGAACACGCTGCCATGACCCGGCCAGGAGCGCACCTGCAGCGGATGGCCGAGCACCCGGCACAGCCCGTCGGCAATCGCCAGGCCCAGGCCCAGGCCCTTTTCCGCCCGGGTCTGGTGGCTGTCCAGGCGCTTGAATTCCTCGAAGATCGTTTCCAGCTTGTCGCGGGCGATGCCCGGTCCGCGGTCCCAAACCTCGAGGCTCAAGGCGCCGGGCTTGCGTCGCACCCCCAGCAGGATCGGCCCGCGGCCGTAGCGGAACGCGTTGGTGAGGAAATTCTGCAGCACGCGGCGCAACAGCTTGATATCGCTGTCCACCCGCAAGCGGCTGCCGCGCACGCGGAAATCCAGCTCCTGTTCGCGGGCCTGCGCCTTGAATTCCGGCCCCAGCCCATCGAACAGTTCGCTGAGGGCGAAGCCCTTGCGATCCGGGCTGATCTTGCCGTTCTCCAGGCGGGAAATGTCCAGCAGATCGCTGATCAGGTCTTCGGCCGAGCGCAGTGAATGGTCCATGTGCTGCACCAGTTGGCTGGCCTCGGTCGATAAATCGGGCTGGTGCGACAGCGCGGCGGAGAACAGCCGTGCGGCATTGAGCGGCTGCATCAGGTCATGACTGACCGCGGCCAGGAAACGGGTCTTGGACTGGTTCGCCGATTCGGCATGACCCTTGGCTTCGGTCAGCGCCTGGTTCAATTGCGACAGTTCATGGGTGCGCTCGGCGACCCGCTGCTCCAGGCCTTCGTTGGCATCCTTGAGCGCCTGCGCGGCCTCGCGGTAGGCGGTGATGTCGGTGAAGCTCATGACGAAGCCGCCGCCCGGCATCGGGTTGCCGATCAACTCGATCACCCGACCGTTGGGAAACAGCCGCTCGGAAGTGTGCGCGCGGCCCTGGCGCATCCAGTGCAGGCGCCGGGCAACATGCACCTGCGCTTCACCGGGTCCGCACAGGCCGCGCTCGGCGTTGTAGCGGATGATGTCGGCAATCGGCCGACCCACGCTGATCAAGCCGTCCGGGTAATTGAACAGCTCCAGATAGCGGTGGTTCCACGCCACCAGGCGCAGCGACTGATCGATCACGCTGATGCCCTGGGTGATGTTTTCGATCGCGCCCTGCAACAGCGCGCGGTTGAATTGCAGCACCTCGCTGGCTTCGTCGGCGATGCGCACCACGTCTTCGAGTTGCATGTCACGACCTTCGATGGCCGCCTTCACCACCGCGCGGGTCGACGAACTGCCCAGTACGCCCGCCAGCAGCCGTTCGGTGTGGGCGATCCACTGGCCGTCGGCATTCTGATTGGGGTTGAAGCCCTTGCCCTGGCGGTAGGCGTAGCGAAGAAAGCTCTGCCGGGCGCGCTCTTCACCCACGAAGCGCGCGGCCAGGTTGAGCAGGTCGTTGATCTGCACCGCCAGCAGCGAGCGCCCATGGGGACCGGCGTTGATCTCCTGACCGATGAAACGCCCGGCCTGCCAGTGCTCGCTGACACGGGTGCGCGACAGCACCGAAACCCAGGCGAAGAGGATGAAGTTACCGGCCAGCGACAACACCACACCTTGGGTCAACGGGGTGATCGGCAAACCGAAGGGGTTGCCGTGGATCCAGGCCAGACCAGGAAAGAGGTTCAGCGGCAGGTTCAGGCTGTGCGCCGCGACCGGCAGCACCAGGGTGTAGAACCAGAGGAAGATACCCACCGCCAGCCCGGCGAAAACCCCGCGCCGATTGGCCTGCTTCCAGTACAGCGCACCGAGCATCGCCGGCGTCAGTTGGGTCACGGCGGCGAAGGCAATCTGGCCGATGGTGGCCAGGCTGGCGGTGGAGCCGAGCAGGCGATAGCTGACGTAAGCCAGCAAGAGGATCACCACGATGCTCAGCCGGCGTACGCTGAGCATCCACTGGCGAAACACTTCGAAAGGCCGCTCCGCACTCTGCCGACGCAACAGCCACGGCAGCAGCATGTCGTTGGAGACCATGGTCGACAGCGCCACGCTGGCGACGATGACCATGCCGGTGGCCGCCGACGCGCCGCCGATGAACGCCAGCAAAGCCAGGGCCGGGTGGGCTTCGGCCAGGGGCAGGCTGATGACGAACGAATCCGGAATCACCGAGCTGGGCAGCAGCATCTGCCCGGCCAGCGCAATCGGCACCACGAACAGCCCGGCCAGGATCAGATAGGCGGGAAACACCCAGCGTGCCAGGCGCAGGTCCTGCGGGTCGGTGTTCTCCACCACGGTGACGTGGAACTGCCGGGGCAGGCACAGGATGGCCATCATGGCCACGCCGGTCTGCACCACCATCGAGGGCCAGTTGATGGTTTCCTTCCAGTACGCTTCCAGGCGTGGCGCCAGCATGGCTTGATCGAGCAGATCATCGAACCCGTCGTACAAGCCGTAGGTGACGAAGATGCCCACGGCCAGGAATGCGAACAGCTTGACCAGCGCTTCGAAGGCGATGGCCAGGACCATGCCGCGGTGGTGCTCGGTGACGTCGAGTGTGCGCGTGCCGAAGAGAATGGTGAACAGCGCCAGCACCAGGGTCACCACCATGGCGGTGTCCTGCACGCGGGTGCCGGTGGCGTCGGCACCGGCACCGATCAGCAGGTTCACGCCCAGCACGATGCCCTTGAGCTGCAAGGCGATGTAGGGCAGCACACCGATCAGGCAGATCAGCGCCACGACTACCGCCAGGCTCTGCGACTTGCCGTAGCGCGCCGCGATGAAGTCGGCAATGGAGGTGATGTTTTCCTGCTTGCTGATCATCACCATCTTCTGCTGCACCCAGGGCGCCAGCAGCATCAGCAGTACCGGCCCCAGGTAGATCGGCAGGAACGCCCAGAGCTGCTCGGCCGCCTGGCCCACCGCACCGAAGAACGTCCAGCTGGTGCAGTACACCGCCAGCGACAGGCTGTAGACCCAGGCGCGCACCCGAGGCGGCAGCGGCGCGCTGCGGCGGTCGCCGTAGAAGGCTATGGCGAACATCACGGCCATGTAGGCCAGGGCAACGGTGGCGATCAATCCGCTGGACAACGACATCGATGACTCCGGAACGGGACGGGCAGGTGCCCATCGCAACGGGCATCCGCCAGTCTCGCACGGCAGGCGCTGCGCCGTCAGTGCCGACCATGGTCGCAACCGCTGTCATCCAGTTGGGCGATGGACGGTATAGGGTTATGCTGTGCGCCGACGAAGACAGCTCTCAAGTGCAGGTCATGATTGCCGTACAGGGCCTCGTCGCCACGCCACACTACCCCCCATGGCCAGCCCACCCGGCATCATTCAGGGACAGGATCGATGAGTCAGCAGTCGCAGTTCGCCTTGCTCGGCAAGCGCCGTTTCCTGCCGTTTTTCGTGACCCAGGCCCTGGGTGCCTTCAACGACAACATCTTCAAGCAATCGCTGATCCTGACGATCCTCTACAAGCTCGCCATCGAAGGCGACCGCAGCGTCTGGGTCAATCTCTGCGCGCTGCTGTTCATCCTGCCGTTCTTTCTGTTCTCGGCGCTGGCCGGGCAGTTCGGTGAAAAATTTCCCAAACACCGCTTGATCCGCGCCATCAAGCTGGCCGAGATCGTCATCATGGCAGTGGGCGCGGTGGGGTTCGCATTCGACCACCTGTGGCTGATGCTCGCCGCGCTGTTCGCCATGGGCACCCACTCGGCGCTGTTCGGCCCGGTCAAGTACTCGATCATGCCCCAGGCACTGCGCCCCGAAGAACTGGTGGGGGGCAACGGCCTGGTGGAAATGGGTACATTCCTGGCGATCCTGGCGGGCACCATCGGTGCCGGGGTGATGATGTCGTCCTCCCACCACGCCGGTGTCGTGGCCAGCGCCGTGCTGCTGGTGGCGCTGGCGGGCTATCTCGCCAGCCGTGCCATACCGCCGGTGAGCGCCGCCAATCCGGGGCTGGTCCTGGACTGGAATATCGCCCGGCAGACCTGGGTCACCTTGCGCCTGGGCCTGGGCCAGACCCGGGCGGTCTCGCGCTCGCTGATCGGCAATTCCTGGTTCTGGTTCGTCGGCGCCATCTACCTGACCCAGATTCCGGCCTACGCCCAGCAGTGGCTGGACGGGGACGAAACCGTGGTCACCCTGATCCTGACCGTGTTCTCCGTGGGTATCGCCTTGGGCTCGATGCTGTGCGAGCGGCTGTCCCGGCACAGGGTCGAGATGGGCCTGGTGCCGCTGGGCGCGCTTGGCCTGACACTGTTCGGGCTGCTGCTGTGGTGGCATTCGAGCGGCCATGTGCCAGCGACGGCGCCTCAGACCTGGATCGGGGCGCTGGGACAGGGCCAGACCTGGTGGGTCTTGCTCGACATTCTCGGCTTGGGCGTCTTCGGCGGCTTCTACATCGTGCCGCTGTACGCGTTGATCCAGTCGCGCACCGCCGCAGACCAGCGCGCCCGAGTGATCGCCGCCAACAACATCCTCAATGCGTTGTTCATGGTGGTGTCGGCGATCCTGTCCATCGTCCTGCTCAGCATGGCCAAACTGACCATCCCCCAGCTGTTTCTGGTGGTGTCGCTGGCCAACCTGGGCGTCAACGCCTACCTCTTCAGTGCCGTGCCCGAGTTCATCTCGCGTTTTCGGCTGTGGCTGCGCGGTCGGTGATCGCCCGGCGCGGGCCGCTGTCGTGGGGTCGATTGGCGGGCTGCCTGCTCGGTGTGTGCCTGATCGTCTCGCAGGGCGTACAGCCGGTGGGCGCCGCAGACGACTACGCCATCGCATCGAGCCGCGCCGCACACGGCCTGATGCTCGACGTCGTCCAGGCCGGTCAGCGGTTGGTTGCCGTGGGTGAGCGTGGGCACATTCTGCATTCGGCAGACCGGGGTCTGACCTGGCAGCAAGCTCGCGTGCCGACTCGACAACTGCTCACCGCGCTGTACTTCGTCGACGGCCAGCATGGCTGGGCGGTGGGTCATGACGCGGTGATCCTGGCCACCTCCGACGGTGGTATCAGCTGGCGCAAACAGCACGAGGATCCGGACCGTGAAGCACCTCTGCTGGATGTGTGGTTCCAGGATGTCGACGACGGCTTCGCCATCGGTGCCTATGGCCTGGTTCTGCAGACCCGCGATGGCGGGCAGACCTGGAAAGAGGTCAGCGAGCGCCTGCCCAACGACGATCAGTACCACCTCAACGGCATCGCCATGATTCCGGACGGCGGTCTGTTCGTGGTCGGCGAGCAAGGCAGTCTGTATCGCTCCGCCGATGCTGGCGCGAGCTGGACCGCGGTGCCCAGCCCCTACACCGGCTCCTGGTTCGGCGTGATCGGCACCGGACAGCCGCGCACTCTGTTGATCTACGGCCTGCGCGGCAGCCTGTATCGCTCCGAGGATTTCGGCGACAGCTGGCAATCGGTGGAGGTGAGCGCCGGCCAGGGCGTGCTGGCGTCCGGCCTGGCCGGCGCGGCGCGGCTGGACAGTGGCGAAATCCTGCTGGTGGGCAACGCTGGCAGCGTCCTGCGCAGTCGTGACCATGGCTACCGTTTCAGCCTCTACCGCCGCGCCGACCGGCGGGCCTTGGCAGGCGTCACAGCGGCCGGACCGGATCGCTGGGTACTGGGCGGGCAGGGCGGGTTGGAACGCGTCGACGGCGACGGCGCGCCGGTGGCACCGTGACGGGCTCTCAAGGTGAGGTGCCCCAGCCTCCGCCTGCGCTCGACGAGCAGCAAGGGTCGTGGCTCGAACGGCTGATCTTCAATCACCGTCCCGCCGTCATTGCCCTGTGCCTGCTGATCAGTCTCGGGCTGTGCTGGCAGGCCATATTGATCCGCCCTGCCACCAGCTTCGAAAAGATGATCCCGCTGCAGCACCCGTTCATCGAGAACATGCTCGCCCACCGCGACGATCTCGCCCACTTGGGCAACAGCGTACGCATCGCGGTGCAGGCCACCGACGGGGACATTTTCCGCGCGGCCTACATGGAAACCCTGCGCCAGCTCCACGACGAAGTGTTCTACCTGCCGGGTGTGGACCGTGCCGGCTTGAAGTCGCTGTGGAGCCCCAGCGTGCGGTGGACCGAGGTCACCGAGGAGGGCTTCGCCGGCGGCGAGGTGATCCCGCAGCGCTACGACGGCACGGCAGCGAGTCTGGAGGCGCTGCGCAGCAACGTGCTGCGCTCGGGGCAGGTCGGCCGCCTGGTGGCCAACGATTTTCGTTCGAGCATCATCGAGGTCCCGCTGCTTGAACGCTATCCTGATCCGCAACGTCCCGGCAGCTTGCTGACACTCGATTACCAGCAGTTTTCCCATCAGCTCGAAGACCGCATTCGCGAGCAATTCCAGACGCGCAATCCGCAGATCAAAGTGCACATCGTCGGCTTTGCCAAGAAGGTCGGTGATCTGATCGATGGCCTGATGAAAGTGGCCGCGTTCTTCGCCGTGGCTGTGCTCATCACGACGCTGCTGCTCTACGCATTTACCCGCTGCGTGCGCAGCACCGTGGCCGTGTTGACCGCGACCCTGGTGGCCGTGGTCTGGCAATTGGGCCTGATGCACGCGATCGGTTTCGGGATCGATCCGTATTCGATGCTGGTGCCGTTTCTGATCTTCGCCATCGGCATTTCCCACGGGGTGCAGAAGATCAACGGCATCGCCCTGCACACGAGCACTGCCGATGACGCGCTGACGGCCGCGCGACGGACCTTTCGGCAACTGTTCCTGCCTGGAATGGTCGCCATCCTGGCCGACGCCGTGGGTTTCATCGCCTTGCTGGTCATCGACATCGGCGTCATCCGCGAGCTGGCGATCAGTGCCTCGATAGGCGTTGCGGTGATCGTCTTCACCAACCTGATCCTGCTGCCTGTGGTGATTTCCTACATCGGCATTCGGCCACGCGCAGTGGCCGACAGTGCGCGCGAGCAGGCTTTCTGGCGCGCCTTTTCACGCGTGGCCAGCCCGCGCGCGGCAGCGGTCTCGATCTTCATGGCAGTGCTGGCGGGCGCCGCAGGCCTGTGGTACAGCCAGAACCTGCAGATCGGCGATCTCGATCAGGGCGCGCCCGAACTGCGTCTCGATTCACGCTACAACAGCGACAACCGGTTCATCATCGATCACTACGCTACCCGCGCCGACGTGCTGGTGGTGATGGTCAAGACACCGGTCGAAGGCTGCTCGACCTACCCGACGATGGCGGCCATCGACGACCTGATGTGGACCCTGAACAACACCCCTGGGGTGCAGTCGACGGTTTCCCTGGTCAGTGTGGCGCGGCAGACGATCAAGGGCATGAACGAGGGCAACCTCAAGTGGGAAACCCTGAGCCGCAACGCGGCCGTGCTCAACAGTGCCGTCGCACGGGCAGAGGGTCTGTACAACGCCGACTGTTCGCTGGCGCCGATCCTGATCTATCTCGACGATCACAAGGCCCTCACCCTGGACCGCGTGGTGGACGCGGTCCAGGCGTTCGCCGCGCAACATGATCGCGACAACCTGCAGTTCCTGCTGGGCGCCGGCAATGCCGGAGTCGAAGCGGCGACCAATCAGGTCATCCAGGCTCGTGAGCCACAGGTCCTGATGCTGGTCTACCTGTGCGTCGCGGTCATGTGCCTGCTGATCTTTCGTTCCTTTGCCGCGACCCTGTGCATCGTTCTGCCGCTGATGCTGACCTCGGTGCTGGGCAACGCGTTGATGGCGTTCATGGGGATCGGCGTGAAAGTCGCCACCTTGCCGGTGATCGCCCTGGGCGTGGGCATCGGCGTGGACTACGGCATCTACCTCTACAGTCGTCTGGCCAGCCACCTGCGCGCCGGACTGCCGTTGCAGCAGGCCTACTACCAGACGTTGCGATCCACCGGGCGAGCGGTCCTGTTCACCGGGTTGTGCCTGGCATGCGGGGTGGTGACCTGGGTGTTCTCGGACATCAAGTTCCAGGCCGACATGGGCCTGATGCTGACCTTCATGCTGCTGTGGAACATGCTTGGCGCCTTGTGGTTGTTACCGGCACTGGCCTGGCTGCTGGTCCGGCCTACAGCGCTTCGGCCCGCCCCAGCACCACACTGAGTGCATTGCGTGCGTCGTCCAGCTGGACCAGCGTGGCATGCCTGGCGCCCAGGGCGTCGCGGTTCTCGATGGCGGTGAGGATCGCCTTGTGCCGCGGCAGCGCCAGCTCGTGCAGGTTGGGCCGCTGGTTGGAATGACGCAGCGCCTCGCGCAGCGCCAGCGACAGCATGTTGCACAGGTGCGCGAGCAGGTCGTTGTGGGTGGCGTCGGCGATTCGGCTGTGGAAATCCAGGTCGGGCTGCAGCACGTCGTCGACCGATCCGGCCGCTTCCATGCGCTGGTAGGCCTCGCCGATCGATGCGACCTCGGCGTCGGTGGCATGCTGGGCGGCCAGCGCCGCTGCTGCCGGTTCGATGATGGTGCGCACGCTGGTCAGCAGGGCGAAGAATTCGTTCTGCGGCGTGCTTTGCATGACCCAATGCAACACGTCCGGGTCGAGCATGTGCCATTCACGGCGCGGCTTGACCACCGAGCCCACCCGCGGCTTGGAGTACACCAGACCCTTGGCCACCAGGACTCGGGTGGCTTCGCGCAGCACCGGGCGGCTCACCGCATACTCTTCACACAGCAGGGCTTCGGCGGGCAGGCGGTCGTCGGGCTTGAAGCGACCGGAGACGATTTGCATCCCCAGTTCCTGGACGATCCGCGAGTGCATGCTTTTGCGATCTGAAGGCTTGCGATAATCCATGGGGCGCGTTCGGTCCTTGGGGCAGGTAATGCGCGATGATAGCACCTGCGCGCCAAGTATTCGGGCGGGCTGTCAGAGCCCTTGTTGCAGGTTCTTGCGCAACGACAGCAGGCTGGCCTGCAAGGCACGCAGCTCCGCACTGCTGTGGCAACTGGCTTTGACGATGTTCAGTGGCACGGACTCGGCCTGGTCGCGCAGGGCCCGGCCCTGGGGCGTGAGCTCGACGATGACCACGCGTTCGTCATCCTTGCTGCGGGTACGGCTGAGCAGACCTTCGGCTTCCAGGCGTTTGAGCAGGGGTGTCAGCGAGCCGGGGTCGGTCAGCAACCGGGTACTGATTTCGCCCACGGTCATGCCGTCTCGTTCCCACAACACCATCATGGTCAGGTACTGCGGGTAGGTCAGGCCCAGCGCTTGCAACAGGGGTTTGTACACCTTGGTCATCAACAGCGATGTCGAGTACAACGAGAAGCACAGCTGATTATCCAGCAGCAGGCTGTCGTCCGCGGTGACTGCCCTGTCATGAGTGGATTCGGTGTTCATGCTGATCCTTTTTCCAATAGTGCGAGAGCATTGCGCGATTCGCCGATGGCAGGGCTGGCGGCTCGCTCGTTCCGTGATGAGGCTGCTGTTGATTTCGAGCTACAAACGTCGCCCATAGTTCGTTCGAGGTTGTGCCCGACGTGCATGCCCATCGACGGCGGTCACACTGGTAGGATGCACGGCTTGAGGGTGCACCCCGGATAGAGAGAGGCGGTATGTTCGAAATATTGCTCTACATTGCACTGGGTGCGGCGATGGGCACGCTGGGCGGCGTGTTCGGCATCGGCGGCGGCCTGATCGCGATCCCGGCCCTGGGCCTGCTGTTCGGCGTGGACCAGCAACTGGCGCAGGGCACGTCGCTGGTGATGGTGGTGCCCAACGTGCTCCTGGCAATGTGGCGCTATCACCAGCGTCGTCCCATTCCCTGGCGGCACGCCTTGCCCCTGGCCGTGGGTGGTCTGGTCTGCGCCTGGCTGGCCTCGATGCTCGCATCCGGGCTCGACCCGGGATCGATGCGAGTGGGCTTCGTGGTGTTCCTGTTGGCGCTGGTGGTCTACAACATCGCGCAGATGTTTCTACGGCCGGTCAGTGGCACGGGCGAGATGCGTCATGCCTGGCCATGGCTGGGCGTACTGGGTGGCTTTTCCGGGGTGATCGGCGGCTTCTTCGGCGTCGGTGGCGCAGTCCTGGCCACGCCGGTGCTGACCAGCGTCTTCGGCACCACCCAGATCATGGCCCAAGGCCTGTCGCTGGCCCTCGCTGCGCCGAGTACCGGCGTGACCCTGCTGACCTACGCGGTGCACGATCACGTCGACTGGGCCATGGGCATACCGATGGCCTTGGGCGGTCTGCTGAGCATCAGCTGGGGCGTGAAGATCGCCTACAGCCTGTCGGAAAAAGTCCTGCGTGGCAGCTTTTGCGTATTCCTGCTGCTGTGCGCGGTCCTGCTGCTGTTCAAGGTTTAGTGTTCAGGGTCTAGCTCGAATCGACCGCACGGGGTGCCCGGTTTCGGTGGATTAATGCCACAATCGGCGCTTCAATTCGCCGCGACGAGCCCTCAGGTGGAAGACCAAGACACCCTGCAACCCCGCGAACGCACCGAGCACGTACTGGCCGAGGTGCACGACGCCTGGGGCATGATCCGCGTGCTGGAAGTGGCGGACTACCGTTTCCTGGAGTTCGGCGACGCCATCGAGCAGAGCTGCACTTTCACTGCCGACCCCAGCTGGCTGGAGTACGACTACACACGGGCCATGCTGGTGGGCGCACTGTGCCATGCCGAACCCGAAAGCGCCCTGTTCCTGGGCCTTGGCGCAGGCACGTTGACCCAGGCTTGCCTCAAGTTCCTGCCACTCGAAGACGTCGAATGCATCGAACTGCGCCCCGACGTGCCCCGGCTGGCCATCGAATACATGGGCCTGGAAGACGATCCCAGGCTGTACATCCGGGTCGGCGACGCACTGGAACTGCTGCCCAGCGCCGAAACCGCCGACCTGATCTTCGTCGACCTGTATACCGATCACGGCCCGGCGCCCGCACATCTGGCCTGGCGCTTTCTCGAACAGTGCCAGCAACGCCTGAACCCGCACGGTTGGCTGATCATCAACCAGTGGGCCGGCAACGATGGCAAGCCGCTCGGCGCTGCGTTGCTGCGCGGGCTCTACCAGCGCCACTACTGGGAATTGCCGGTGAAGGAGGGCAACGTGATCGTGATGGTACCGGCCGATATCGAGCAGCAGCTGGACCTGCCCGGTCTGCGCCAGCGTGCCGAAGCCCTGGCGCCGCAGTTGGGCTATTCCCTGCAGAGCCTGATCGACCTGATCCGCCCGGCGACCTGACACGCCGCGTCGACTCGATACCCCCTGCTACTGGCCGACGAACACGGCAGGGCGCTGCTGCTGCATCGCCGCCAGGCCCTCCTGCGCGTCCTCGCTGGCGAACAGCCGTCCCGTGGTCGCTGCCAATTGGCGGCTGGCGGCCACTTCGCCGTCGCTGATCGCCAGGCGCGCCGACGCCAGGGTCGCCTGCACGCCCAGCGGCGCCTGCCGGGCAATCCGCTGGGCCAGGGCGAGCGCGTTGGGCAGCAGGTCCTCACTGGCCATGACTTCCTGCACCAGGCCCAGGCGCAGTGCCTCGTGAGCATCGAACTCATCGCCGGTGAGCAGCCAGCGCATCGCATTGCCCCAGCCGGCAATCTGTTGCAGGCGCAAGGTGGCGCCGCCGAACGGAAACAGCCCGCGCTGCACCTCCATCTGGGCAAAGCGGGTATTGCTGGCGCACAGGTTGATGTCGGCCGCGAGCATCAGTTCGATGCCCACGGTGAGGCAGTACCCCTGCGCCGCGACGATGACCGGTTTGCTGACTACCGGCCCCCCGGACACCCGCCAGGGATCGCAGCCGCCGGGCGGTACCTGCCAACCCTGGCTCAGACGCGTGCTCACCGCCGTCAGATCCAGCCCTGCGGTGAAATGGTCACCGTGGCAATACACCAGCGCCACCCGCGCCATCGGCTCGCGCTCGAACGCGCCGTAGGCCAGGCTCAGGGCATCGAGCATGGGCAGGTCGAACGCGTTGCGTTTGGCAGGGCGGTCCAGGCCGATGAGCATGACGTGCTCGCGCAGCTCGCAGCTGACCTTGCCAGGGCAGGGGGTGGGCATGACGGCGTTCTCCGAAGGTTTTGGATGAAAGGTTTCAGCCGCCGCACCTGCGCAGGCGCCTTCGCTAAAATAGACCGTGATGCCGATTCGCGCAAAGCCCGCGTGGCTCTGCCGTGCATGCGGCACCAAGGTACAAAAAAGTCTCACCTTGCGGCCGTTTTCAGGTATAGTGCGCGCCGGTCTTTAACCAGGCCACGTTTAGGTAGCGCAATCCCCCGAAGACAGCTTCGGCTGCATGTCCGTTCCGCGGACTCTCCCTAACGATTCTTTCATTCAATCGTTTTCGCAAATCCCCGCCGACAAAGCTGCCAGGGTGACTCTCGAGTCTTACAAGGCATGCGCAGCTTTGGAGCATGGGTCTTTGCGGATGCACTTAGAGGCAGACCCATGACCCAGGAAACCGGCGGCTTCGCCGCTCTCGAACTTCATCCGAACATTGTTGCTGCTGTGGTCGCTACCGGCTACGAAGAGCCTTCGGCTATCCAGCAACAATCGATCCCGATCATTCTCGCCGGTCATGACATGATCGGCCAGGCGCAGACAGGCACCGGTAAAACCGCCGCCTTCGCTCTGCCGATCCTGCATCGTATCGACCCGAGCAAGCGCGAGCCGCAAGCCCTGATCCTGGCGCCAACCCGTGAGTTGGCGCTACAAGTAGCCACTGCATTCGAAACCTACGCCAAGCAGATGCCTGGCGTTACCGTAGTGGCCGTGTACGGCGGTGCCCCGATGGGCCCGCAATTGAAAGCCATCCGCAACGGCGCGCAAATCGTCGTCGCTACCCCCGGCCGTCTCTGCGACCACCTGCGTCGCGACGAGAAAGTCCTCGCCACGGTGAACCACCTGGTGCTCGACGAAGCCGACGAAATGCTCAAGCTGGGCTTCATGGATGACCTGGAAGTCATCTTCAAGGCCATGCCCGAGACTCGCCAGACCGTACTGTTCTCGGCAACCCTGCCGCAGTCGATCCGTGCCATCGCCGAGCGTCATCTCAAAGACCCCAAGCACGTCAAGATCCAGACCAAGACTCAGACCGTCACCGCGATCGAGCAGGCTCACCTGCTGGTTCACGCCGACCAGAAGACCTCGGCTGTCCTGCGCCTGCTGGAAGTCGAAGAGTTCGATGCACTGATCGCATTCGTGCGCACCAAGCAAGCCACCCTCGACCTGGCCAGCGCCCTTGAAGCCAAAGGCTACAAGGCTGCGGCACTCAACGGTGACATCGCCCAGAACCAGCGCGAGCGCGTCATCGACTCGCTCAAGGATGGTCGCCTGGACATCGTCGTCGCCACCGACGTCGCTGCCCGTGGCCTGGACGTACCGCGCATCACTCACGTGTTCAACGTCGACATGCCGTACGACCCCGAGTCCTACGTGCACCGTATCGGCCGTACCGGCCGTGCCGGTCGCGAAGGCCGTGCGCTGCTGCTGGTGACTCCACGTGAGCGTCGCATGCTGCAGGTCATCGAGCGTGTCACCGGCCAGAAGGTCGCTGAAGTTCGCCTGCCAGATGGCCAGGCCGTACTGGATGCGCGCATTCGCAAGCTGACCAACAGCCTCGCGCCGTTGGTGGGTGATGCCGAAAGCACCCACGGCGAGTTGCTGGACCGCTTGACCGCCGACATCGGTTGCAGCCCGCGTGCCCTGGCCGCGGCCCTGCTGCGCAAGGCCACCAATGGCCAGGCGCTGACCTTGGATGCCGTCAACAAAGAGCAGCCACTGGTTCCGACCAGCGCTCCACGCGAACGCACCAGCGGTGATCGTCCTGACCGTGGTGACCGCGAGCGTCGCGCCCCCATGCCACTGGGTGAAGGCCGCGCACGCTGCCGTACTGCCCTGGGTGCTCGTGACGGCATCGCCGCGAAGAACCTGCTGGGCGCCATCCTCAACGAAGGCGGCCTGGCCCGCGAGGCTATCGGTCGCATCCAGGTGCGTGACAGCTTCAGCCTGGTCGAGCTGCCGGAAGAAGGTCTGGAAGGTCTGCTGAGCAAGCTGAAAGATACTCGCGTCGCTGGCAAGCAGTTGAAGCTGCGTCGCTATCGCGAAGACTGATTGCGTATAGTCTTCAGGCATAAAAAAATCCCCGACTGGTTCGGGGATTTTTTTTGTCTTGATCGCGGTGCGTTCATCGCCAGGTCGAGCACGCTCCCGTGGGAGCGGACTCTGCCCGCGAAGCAGGCACCGCCGATCAATCAGTTCTTGGCAGGCGGCACTTGGGTAGCAGGGGTGGTGCCTGGGGCTACGGGCATGCTCGAGTCGGACTTGGTCGCTTCCTGAGCTGCAGCCTTGTTCGATTCGGCAGCCGCTTCGTTGGCCTTGGCGTTTTCCTTGGCGGCATCGTTCATTTTCTCTTGAGCCGAGTCCATTTTTTCCTGCGCTTCCTGACGATGCTCTGCAGCGTCCTGAGCCTTGTCTTCGGATTTCTTGTCGCAAGCGGCCAGACCAAGGGTGGCAGCCAGCATCAGGGAGTAAGCGAGTGTCTTGCGCATGGTGTTTCTCCTTATTGGGTATCTACGAGGCTAAGAGGGTGTGCCTCGGATATAAGTTCCGTCATTGCGGTTATATATAAGTATCGGATCGCAATGAGGTTTTTCCACAGCCGTGCTGTACCGTTCAAGCACTCGTCCGGTTTTCACGCAGGCCCTGGGTGAAAGAAGCCGTTCACGGGTGCTGGCTCACTCGTCTGCCGACGCCACCCTTGAAATACCGATCGGTGGCCCCATCTCCTTGTCATCCCGCCGCTCATCGGCGGCACCTGCCATCTGATTGGAGTTTGATGACCATGAGTGTGGAAACTCAAAAGGAAACCCTGGGCTTCCAGACCGAGGTGAAGCAGCTGCTGCACCTCATGATCCATTCGCTGTATTCCAACAAGGAAATCTTCCTTCGCGAATTGATCTCGAACGCCTCCGACGCCGTCGACAAGCTGCGTTTCGAAGCGCTTGCCAAGCCTGAGCTGCTCGAAGGCGGTGGTGAGCTCAAGATCCGTGTCAGCTTCGACAAGGACGCCAAGACCGTCACCCTCGAAGACAACGGTATCGGCATGAACCGTGACGATGTCGTGACCCACCTGGGCACCATCGCCAAGTCCGGCACTGCCGACTTCATGAAGAACCTCACCGGCGATCAGAAGAAGGATTCGCACCTGATCGGTCAGTTCGGCGTGGGCTTCTACTCGGCCTTCATCGTCGCCGACCAGGTCGACGTCTACAGCCGTCGTGCCGGCACCCCGGCCAGCGAAGGTGTGCACTGGTCCTCCAAGGGCGAAGGCGAGTTCGAAGTCGCCAACATAGAGAAGGCCGAGCGCGGTACTCGTATCGTGCTGCACCTGAAAAGCGCCGAAGACGAATTCGCCGACGGCTACCGTCTGCGCAACATCATCAAGAAGTACTCCGACCACATCGCCCTGCCGATCGAGCTGCCCAAGGAAAGCGCGCCGGCCGAAGGCGAAGAGGCCCCGGCGCAGGAGTGGGAAACCGTCAACCGCGCCAGCGCCCTGTGGACCCGTCCGCGTACCGAGATCAAAGACGAGGAATACCAGGAGTTCTACAAGCACGTCGGTCACGACTACGAGAACCCGCTGAGCTGGAGCCACAACAAGGTCGAAGGCAAGCTGGAATACACCTCGCTGCTGTACGTGCCGGCCCGTGCACCGTTCGACCTGTACCAGCGCGAAGCCCCGCGTGGCCTCAAGCTGTACGTGCAGCGCGTGTTCGTGATGGATCAGGCCGAATCCTTCCTGCCTTTGTACCTGCGTTTCATCAAGGGTGTGGTCGACTCCAACGATCTGTCCCTGAACGTGTCGCGTGAGATCCTGCAGAAAGATCCGATCATCGACTCGATGAAAACGGCCCTGACCAAGCGTGTTCTCGACATGCTGGAGAAACTGGCCAAGAACGAGCCCGAGCAGTACAAAGGCTTCTGGAAGAACTTTGGCCAGGTCCTCAAGGAAGGCCCTGCCGAAGATTTCGCCAACAAGGAAAAGATCGCCGGCCTGCTGCGCTTCGCTTCCACCAGCGACGACAGCGGCGAGCAGAGCGTCGGCCTCGCCGACTACCTGGCACGGGTCAAGGAAGGTCAGGACAAGATCTACTACCTGTCCGGCGAGTCCTATGCGCAGGTCAAGAACAGTCCGCACCTGGAAGTCTTCCGCAAGAAAGGCATCGAAGTGCTGCTGCTGACCGATCGCATCGACGAGTGGCTGATGAGCTACCTGACTGAATTCGATGGCAAGGGCTTTGTCGACGTTGCCCGTGGTGACCTCGACCTGGGCAAGCTGGACTCCGAGGAGGACAAGAAAGCCCAGGAAGAAATTGCCAAGGACAAGGAAGGGCTGGTCGAGCGCCTTAAAGCGGCTCTGGGTGATTCCGTCAGCGAAGTGCGGGTTTCCCACCGTCTGACCGATTCGCCCGCGATCCTGGCCATCGGTGAGCAGGACCTGGGCCTGCAGATGCGCCAGATCCTGGAAGCCAGCGGCCAGAAGGTGCCGGATTCCAAGCCGATCTTCGAGTTCAACCCCAACCACCCGCTGATCGCCAAGCTGGACGTGGAGCAGAGCGAAGATCGTTTCGCCGACTTCTCTCACATCCTGTTCGATCAGGCGGCGCTGGCGGCCGGTGACAGCTTGAAAGATCCTGCCGGATACGTGCGGCGGCTGAACAAGCTGCTGGTCGAGTTGTCCGTTTAAGCAGTCCAGGTAAAAGCCCGCTTCGGCGGGCTTTTTCGTTTTCAGTCAAGACCTTTTGGGGGTACAAGCATGAGCACATTGACCGTTCAATCCGTGGTCTACCAGATCGACGGGCAGGCGTACGAAAGCCGTCTGGTGTACGACGCCGATATCGTTTCTCCACGTCCGGGGCTGGTGATGGCGCCCAACTGGATGGGTGTCAGCGAGGGTGCCGAGCGCATCGCCCATGCCGTGGCTTCCAAGGGCTATGTGGTGCTGCTGGTGGACTTGTATGGGCAGGGCGTGCGCCCGAGCAACAACGACGAAGCCGCAGCGGCCATGACTCCGCTAAAGAACGACCGCGCCCTGCTGCGCAAGCGCATGCAGGTGGCGTTGCAGCAGTTGCACGAGCAACCCCACGCAGCTGTCGATCCCGCGCAGTCCGCAGCCTTCGGTTTCTGCTTCGGCGGTTGCTGTGCTCTGGAGCTGGCACGTACCGGCGCAGCGCTCAAAGCCACCGTGTCGTTCCACGGCACGCTGGACACGCCCAATCCGGCCGATGCTCATGACATCAAGGGTTCGGTCCTGGTACTGCACGGCGACGCCGACCCACTGGTACCTGCCGAGCAGTTGCCTGCGTTCCGTTCCGAAATGAACTCGGCGGGCGTGGATTGGCAGTTGACCAGCTACGGCGGTGCCTACCATTCGTTCACCGACACCGAGGCCAACAACCCGGGTGTGCAGATGTACGATGCCAAGGTCTCGGCACGGGCTTTCCAGGCCATGCACAACCTGCTCGACGAAGTGTTCCAGGCCTGAGTCAGCATGTGACCGGGAATGCCTGTTCGCGGCCATTGGCCGCTCCTGCGCCATTTCCGTAGGAGCGGTCAGCGGCCGCGAACAACCCTGGTTTAGGCCTCCGCCAGATACGTCTCGATATCGATCACCGCGCTGGTCATCAGTTTGTGCACCGGACAATGATCGGCCACCCGGTCCAGGTCATGGCGTTGCGCTTCCGTCAGGTTGCCCAGTAGCGTCAGTTTGACCCGCAGGCTGTACTTGCCGGTCGGCTCCTGGCTGTTGTCGCGCTTGACCTCGATGTTCACCCCGGTCAATGGAATGTTTTTGCGCTGCGCATAAAGCTTGAGGGTCAAGGCCTTGCAGGCACCCAGTGCAGCGTCGAAATAGTCATGGGGCGAGGGTGCCGAATCTGCGCCACCCAAGGCTTCGAGCAGGTCGGTATGGAAGGAGTGGCGGTCATCGATGTCGATGCGGTGGCGAAATCCGTCGCCGGGTTCGGTAGTCACGGTGATAGACATGGAGATCCCTACGTTTGAGTGCACAAACCACACTGTATAGAGGCTTGTGCCGCCAAAGGGGTTCAACTGTCATCAGCCGACCGACTGCAGGCAAAAAAAACGGCGCCCGCAGGCGCCGTCTTCAAGCAAGGCTATGAGCCTTACTGGCCGGTCCAGCGCTTGAGCACCAGGGTAGCGTTGGTGCCGCCGAAGCCGAAGCTGTTGCTCATCACAGTGTTGATCTCGACGTTTTCCTGGGTAACGGTCTGCACCGGCAGATCGGCCACGGCAGGGTCCAGTTCGTCGATGTTGGCGGAGCCTGCGATGAAGTTGCCTTCCATCATCAGCATGCAGTAGATCGCTTCGTGCACGCCAGCGGCGCCCAGGGAGTGACCGGACAGGCTCTTGGTCGAACTGATGGCCGGATACTTGCCAGCGAAGACTTCACGCACACCTTTCATCTCGGCTACGTCGCCCACCGGCGTGGAAGTGCCGTGAGTGTTCAGGTAGTCGATCGGGGTGTCGACGGTGGACAGGGCCTGCTGCATGCAGCGGATGGCGCCTTCGCCGCTTGGCGCGACCATGTCGTACCCATCGGAGGTCGCGCCGTAGCCGACGATCTCGGCGTAGATGTGCGCGCCGCGGGCCAGGGCGTGTTCCAGTTCCTCGACCACCACCATGCCACCGCCACCGGCGATGACGAAGCCATCACGGTCGCTGTCGTAGGCGCGCGAAGCTTTCTCAGGCGTGTCGTTGCGCTTGCTGGACAGGGCGCCCATGGCATCGAACAGGAACGACTGGCTCCAGTGCTCCTCTTCACCGCCACCGGCGAACACGACGTCCTGCTTGCCCATCTGGATCTGTTCCATAGCCGTACCGATGCAGTGCGCGCTGGTGGCGCAAGCCGAGGCGATGGAGTAGTTCAGGCCCTTGATCTTGAACGGGGTGGCCAGGCAGGCCGACACGGTGCTGCTCATGGTCCGGGTGACACGATACGGGCCGACGCGCTTCACGCCTTTTTCGCGCAGGATGTCGAGTGCTTCCATCTGGTTCAAGGTGGAGGCGCCGCCCGAACCTGCGATCAGGCCGGTACGAGGATTGGAGACCTGCTCTTCGGTCAGGCCGGAATCCTTGATTGCATCCTGCATGGCCAGGTAGGCGTACGCGGCGGCATGGCCGACGAAGCGGTACACCTTGCGGTCGATCAATTCTTCCAGATTGAGGTCGATGGAGCCGGAAACCTGGCTACGCAGACCCATTTCGGCATATTCCGGGTTGAAGCGGATGCCAGGGCGGCTTGCCCGCAGGTTTGCGGAGACGGTGTCTTTGTCATTGCCCAGGCACGAAACGATGCCCAGACCAGTGATAACAACGCGGCGCATGCGGATAACCCTTAGAAATTTTCGGTGGATGTAAAGACGCCAACCCGAAGGCCGTCGGCGGTGTAGATCTCGCGACCGTCGACACTGACCGAGCCATCGGCGATGGCCATGTTCAGCTTGCCCTTGAGCACGCGTTTGATATGAATGTTGTAGGTGACCTTCTTGGCGGTCGGCAGTACCTGGCCGAAGAACTTCACTTCGCCCGAACCCAGCGCACGGCCGCGGCCCGGCAGGCCTTGCCAGCCCAGGAAGAAACCGACCAGCTGCCACATGGCATCCAGGCCCAGGCAGCCCGGCATCACCGGATCGCCTTCGAAGTGGCAGGCGAAGAACCACAGGTCCGGGGTGATATCCAGCTCGGCGACCAATTCACCCTTGCCGTACTTGCCACCTTCGGCGCTGATATGGGTGATGCGGTCCACCATCAGCATGTTGGGGGCGGGCAATTGCGCGTTACCTGGGCCGAACAGCTCGCCACGACTGCAGCGCAGCAGATCTTCCCGAGTAAAGGCGTTTTGTTTGGTCATGCGAGCTCCTCAATAGTCCCTGGTGGCAGGGGGCAGATCTTCCCGACCGACCAGAAGGATCAAAGCCTGGGTCGGCAGCCTACACATAGACTATTGCGTTGTAGTGAAAGTCACAGCGCAAGCGATACGGAAGTACACTTGTTCACTGAAATTATAATGCCAGACGACAGGCTTTGTCCGAATGGATGTACAAGACTGCCGCACTTTAACATTTCTTGCCAGCAACGGGCGTTATCTGGAGGGTATCGGGTGGTCATTCAGCGGCGCGTTTTCAGCTCGTCCAGCGCAGCAGAACCTGTTGCAGGTCTGCACGTTTGAACGGTTTGGCCAGGTAATCGTTCATTCCCGCGTCCAGGCAGGTATCGCGGTCGCCCAGCAAGGCGTTGGCGGTCAGGGCGATGATCGGCAGCTCGGTGCGACCGGGAATCTGGCGGATCTGCCGTGAAGCGCCGTAGCCGTCCAGAACCGGCAGGCGGCAGTCCATCAGCACCGCCGAATAGAGCCGTTCACGCACTTGGTCGACTGCTTCGGCACCGTCGCTCACCACATCGACGTCGTACCCCAGGCTGCGCAGCATGGCTTCGATCACGGTCTGATTGACCGGGTTGTCTTCCACCAGCAAAACGCGGTGACCGGCGCCATCGTCGTGGGCGCACGTGTTGGGCACGGGTGCCGGCCGCGCCAGACTCTGCTGGCTCAGGGCCAAGGGCATCTCCAGGGTGAACAGCGAGCCTTTACCCTCCTGGCTCTGAGCCCGCAACGTGCCGCCCATGCGTTCGGCCAGCGTGCGTGCGATCGGCAAGCCCAGACCGGTACCGCCGTAGCGCCGTGAGATCGAACTGTCGGCCTGGGCGAAGGCGACGAACATGCTTTCCAGGCGATCTTCGCCAATGCCGATGCCCGTGTCGCGCACGGTGCAGGTCAGCCAGATCAACTGGTGATCCAGTACCTGCCACTGCACGCCGACGTGCACGCCGCCGTCGTCGGTGAACTTCAGCGCATTGCCGATCAGGTTGACCAGAATCTGTCGGATACGGGTCGGATCACCTTCGACCTGAAGCCCTGCAATGCCTTCGGGCAGCGCCAGCTCCAACGTCAGTTTTCGCTGTCGTGCGGTGTGCTGGAAGGCCTGCACGCAACTGGTGATCAGTTCATGCAAGCTGAAGCCGATGTGCTCCAGTTCCATCGCTGCCCGTTCGATACGGGAAAAATCCAGGATGTCGTTGATGACCTTGAGCAGGTGCTCGGTAGACTCGGTAGCCACCTGGGCATAGTCGCGCTGTTCGTCGTTCAGGGTGGTGGTTTCAAGCAACTGGAGCATGCCCAGCACACCATTCATCGGCGTGCGCAGTTCATGGCTCATCATCGCCAGGAAGTCCGACTTGGCGCTGTTGGCGCGCTCGGCCTCTTCACGGGTCTGGATCAGTTGCTGCATGGCCTGATGCTGCTCCTGGCTGGCTTTGGCCAAGGCGCTGGCCAGGTTGTTGATGTGCCCGGCCAGGTGGCCCAGTTCGCTGTCGTCGACGATCGGCAGCGGCGTGTCGAAGCGGCCCTGGCCGATGGCCTTGACCACCCGGCTCATTTCGCTGATCGGCTGGGCCAGGCTGCGCGCCAGGCGCCGGGCCAGCAGGTAGGTGAACAACAGGGCGAACAGCGCCAGTACGCCGGCCTTGAGCACGATCTCCTGCTGGCGCTGACTGAAGGCATCGTCGGACATGCCAACGATGACCCGCCCCAGGTAGTCGCCACTGCTGGCGCTCACCAGGTGTTGCTGCACCTGTGCCCGATGGTCTTCCATGAACGCGCCGCGGATCTGGATCGGCGCCTGGAATACCTCGACATGGGCCGAGCGATGCTCGTCGCCAACACGCCGTTCGACGTAGGCCAGGCGCTGATCGGTCTGGTCCTGAATCTCCAGAAAGCGTACATGTGGAGTGGCCAGAGTGGCGCCGAGCAAGCCTTCGAGCACTGCGGCATTGTCAGTGACCACACCGTACTCGGACGCGGGGGCGAGCTGGTTGGCGATCAACTGGCCCGTGTGGTTGAGTTCCTGGCGCAGGTCCTGCAGACGCACGAAGGTAAAGAAGCCGATCAGCAACAGCGTCAGCAGCAGCGCCGGCCCGACGCTGATAATCTGGGTGCGCGTATGAATGTCGCGGTTCAGGCGCAACTTCATGTCAGGGCGCGAGGCAATGGGAAAATGGCGAACACGACAGGGCCTGATTCGAGTTGAACAGTCAGGCATGTTAACCGGTCAGGGCGACAATTCCAGTCGTAATGTTGCCGGGGAGCAGGCCGGGACTGGTCGTGTCGGGGCGCCTCCGTATAATGTCGTCAATCGCCTTCAACTCGACCAAATGGATGGGATATGACTCAAGAGCAGCCGATAGCCGTGCTGGGGGGAGGTAGTTTCGGCACCGCCGTGGCCAACCTGCTGGCCGAGAACGGCCATTCGGTCCGGCAATGGATGCGTGATCCGGAGCAGGCCGAGGCCATTCGGCTGAACCGGGAAAACCCGCGCTACCTCAAAGGTATAAAGATCCTGCCGGGGGTGACGCCGGTCACGGACCTGCCCACGACTATCGCCGGCAGCGAGCTGATCTTCGTTGCGCTGCCTTCCAGCGCCCTGCGCAGCGTACTGGCCGTGCACGCCGAGCAACTGACGGGCAAGATGCTGGTCAGCCTGACCAAGGGCATCGAGGCGCAGACCTTCAAGCTGATGAGCGAGATCCTCGAAGACGTCGCGCCGGGCGCGCGCATCGGCGTGCTGTCCGGGCCCAACCTGGCCCGCGAGATCGCCGAGCATGCCTTGACCGCCACCGTGGTGGCGAGCGCCGACGAAGCCCTCTGCGAACGCGTCCAGGCCGTTCTCCATGGGCGCACCTTTCGCGTCTATGCCAGCAGTGACCGCTTCGGCGTCGAACTGGGCGGCGCCCTCAAGAACGTCTACGCGATCATTGCCGGCATGGCCGTGGCATTGGGCATGGGCGAGAACACCAAGAGCATGCTGATCACCCGCGCGCTCGCCGAAATGACCCGCTTCGCCGTCAGCCAGGGTGCCAACCCCATGACTTTCCTGGGTCTGGCCGGAGTCGGTGACCTCATCGTCACCTGTTCCTCGCCCAAGAGCCGCAACTATCAGGTAGGGTTCGCGCTGGGCGAAGGCCTGAGCCTGGAAGACGCCGTGTCGCGCCTGGGCGAAGTGGCCGAAGGGGTCAACACCCTGAAGGTGCTCAAGGCCAAGGCGCAAGAGCTGCAGGTGTACATGCCGCTGGTGGCGGGCCTGCATGCAATCCTCTTCGAAGGGCGTACCCTGAATCAGGTCATCGACTTGCTGATGAGAGCCGAACCCAAAACCGACGTCGACTTCATTTCCACCAGCGGCTTCAACTGAGGAGCAATTCATGAACCGTTCTTTCAACGATCCGGACCGCGAGGCCATCGTACTGCGTGTGCTCTGGATGGTGGTGTTCGTGCTGGTCTGGCAGGTCGCCCAGTTCCTGCTCGGCGCGCTGGTGCTGGTGCAGCTGATCTATCGTCTGGTCTATGGCGCGCCGAACGCGGGCATGATGGCCTTCGGCGACAGCCTGAGCCAATACCTGGCCCAGATCGGCCGCTTTGGCAGCTTCCACACCGAGCACAAACCCTGGCCGTTTTCCGACTGGCCCCAAGCGCGTCCAGCCGACGGCGAAACGGCCCACCCGGCAGGCGCGGGTCGCCCGCTGGCCGATGACGAGCCCAAACCATGAAGCTCTGGGTCCTGCGTCATGGTGAGGCCGTCAGCCATGCCCGCAGCGATGCCGAGCGTGCCCTGACTTCGTTCGGCCAGCAGCAGGCACTGATCAGCGCTGCGCACCTGCACGATCAAGCGCTGGACGCCATCCTTGCCAGCCCCTATGTGCGCGCACAACAGACCGCAACCCTGGTCCATGGCGCCCTGCAGGCGGCTCCACCGATACAGACCGTGCCCTGGCTGACGCCCGACAGCGATCCTCTGGCGGTCATCGGCCACCTGGAGGCGCTGGGGCTGGACAACGTCCTGCTGGTCAGCCATCAGCCGCTGGTAGGCAACCTGCTGAGCCTGCTCGTGCACGGCGACCTGCGTCACCCCGAGCCCATGCAGACGGCCAGCCTGGCCGAGTTGCACGGCGACTGGCCGCTCGCGGGGCTGATGTCCCTGCAAGCGGTTCGTCATCCCTAACCTGTCAGGAATACACCCATGAGCCTGTGGCGCACCGAACCGGATCTGGAACGCTTGAATGCCGCGCAGAAAAACACCATCGGCGAGTTGCTCGACATCCGCTTCGAAAGCTTCGATGGCCAGTCCCTGACCGCCAGCATGGCGGTCGACGCACGTACCCACCAACCGTTCGGCCTGCTCCACGGCGGCGCCTCGGTGGTGCTGGCCGAAAGCCTGGGGTCGATGGCCAGTTTTCTGTGCATCGATACCGAGCGTTTCTACTGTGTGGGCCTGGAGGTCAACGCCAACCATCTGCGCGGGTTGCGCAGTGGCCGCGTGACAGGCGTGGCTCGTGCCGTGCACATCGGCCGTACCACCCACGTATGGGACATCCGCCTGCAAGGCGACGACGGCAAGCCCAGCTGCATTTCACGCCTGACGGTGGCCGTCGTGCCGCTGGGGCAGAACCCTCCGGCCCGCTGAGTCGTGTCTGCGCCGGTCCGCGAAATCCGCCTGTCGCTGCCCCATATCGAGCTGGCCGCCCAGGTCTACGGACCCGAAGACGGCAGACCGGTGCTGGCGCTGCATGGCTGGCTGGACAACGCCAACAGCTTCGCCCGCCTGGCGCCGAAGCTGACCGGGCTGCGCATCGTCGCCCTCGACCTGGCCGGGCATGGTTACTCCGGGCATCGCCCGATCGGCGCCGGTTATGCCCTGTGGGACTACGCCCACGACGTGCTGCAGGCGGCTGACCAGCTTGGATGGCAGCGCTTTTCCTTGATGGGGCACTCGCTGGGCGGGATCGTCGCCACCTTGCTCGCGAGCGCCATGCCCGAGCGAATAGAGCGCCTGGCGCTGATCGACGGTGTGGTGCCGCCGCTCGGTGCTGCCGAGGAGGGGCCACTGCGCCTCGGCGAAGCCCTGCAGGCGCAACAGGCGTTGGCTCATAAGCGCAAATCTGTGTATCCCGACATCGACCGGGCGGTGTCAGCGCGCAGGCATGGGCGTATCGCCGTCAGCCACGAGGCGGCCGAGTTGTTGGCGGCGCGAGGGCTTGAAGTCGTGGCCGGTGGATTCAGCTGGCGCAGCGACAGTCGCCTGACCCTACCGTCGCCGGTCCGCCTGAGCGAAGAGCAGGCACTGGCGTACGTGCAGGGGATTCGCTGCCCCAGCCTGTTGATCCTCGCACAGGAGGGCCTGCTGGTGAACAATACCGCGCTGCTGGCCCGGTTGGGGCTCCCTGTGCAGCAGTTGCCCGGAGGCCATCACCTGCACCTGAATGACGACACCGGGGCCGAGCTTGTCGCAGACTGTTTCAATCGCTTTTTTGCGATACCTTGACTTGCAGCGGTCAACTGCCGAGGCTTGTCAGGTTGAAACAGGAGAAGACCCCCGATGGAACTCGCTGCTACGCTCGTCTACGGCCCTTTGGCCCTTCACGCCCTGCTGCCCTCATGAACGCCCCCAAGCGGCTGCTGCCGGTACTCGCCGGTTTGCTGTGCACCGCAGCGCTGAGTACCGCCGCGTTTGCGGCCCAGGTGCCGGGGCCGGTCGACGCCAAGGTCGTCGACCAGCGCCCTGCGGTCGACAAGGAACGCATCTATCCGTTGGGGTCGCTGCGCAAGATCAGCGGCAAGCTGCGCATGGATGGCCAGGTCAACGCCAAGGGACAGGTCAGTTCCACCACCTACGAGCTTCCAGAAACCCAGACGGCGGGTCAGGCGTTCACCGACGCACGCGAGGCCTTGCAGCAGGGTGGGGCGCATACGCTGTACTGGTGCCAGGCGCGCGACTGTGGGGAAAGCAGCTTGTGGGTCAACGATGTCTTCGACGGCGCACGGCTGTCGGGGGCCGACGATCAGCAGGCGTTCGTGCTGCTGCGCCAGGCCGCTCCGGACGACAACACCCTGACCGCCCTCTACGCCATCACCCGCGGTAACCGTCGCGCCTATCTCCACGTCGAAACCTTCGTCGCCGATGCGCCGCTGGGTACCTTGCTGCCTACGCCGGCCACGGTGCTGCACGAACTGCGCAGCACCGGCGATCTCGACTATCCCGCCCTTGGCGAAACCCCCGACGACACCTGGGTGGCCTTGCTGGCCCGCAGTCTGCAACTCGACAGCTCGATTCGCGCGAGCGTTTCCGGCGTCTCGCCTGCCTCGGCGGCCGCCTGGCGCGATGCCCTGGTAGCCAAGGGCGTACGCGCGGCCCGCCTGGAAACCGGTAGCGAGAGCGTCAAGGGGCTGCACCTGGAAATCATTCGTTGAGCCTGTTTCGGCCTTTGGAGCCTGAATGCTGAGTAACGACCGCCTGCTGGTACAGATCGTCTTGCTGGCCTTGCTCGGTGCCTGCCTTTGGGTATTGGCGCCGTTCTGCTCGGCGTTGCTGTGGGGGGCGATCCTGGCCTATGCCAGTTGGCCGCTGATGCGTCTGCTGACCCGCTGGCTCAACGGCCGCGAGTCGCTGGCCGCGGGCATTCTCACCGGCTGCTGGATGTTGCTGGTGGTCTTGCCGCTGGTGTGGCTGGGTTTCAACCTGGCCGACCATGTGCGTGATGCGACGGCCTTCATCCGTGATGTCCAGGTCGATGGGCTACCCGATGCGCCCGATTGGCTGGCGGGCATTCCTCTGGTCGGTGGCAGCCTGGTCGGCCTGTGGAACACCCTCGACGAGCAAGGCGCGGCGCTTCTGGCCAGCGTGCGGCCGTACCTGGGGCAGGTCGGCAACTTTTTGCTGGCCCGCAGCGCGCAGATCGGTGGCGGAATTCTCGAACTTACCCTGAGTCTGGTCTTCGTGTTCTTTTTCTATCGCGACGGGCCGCGGATGGCGGCCTTCGTGCTCAGGCTACTGGAACGGCTGATCGGCGAACGTGCTGGGTACTACATCGACCTGGTGGCCGCCACGGTGCAACGGGTGGTCAACGGGGTGATCGGCACCGCCGCCGCTCAGGCGATCCTGGCCTTGATCGGCTTTCTCATTGCCGGTGTGCCGGGGGCCCTGGTGCTTGGCATCGTCACCTTCCTGCTCAGCCTGATTCCCATGGGACCGCCACTGGCCTGGATTCCAGCCACGGCCTGGCTGGTGTGGCATGGCGACTATGGCTATGCGATTTTCCTCGGCATCTGGGGGACCTTCGTCATCAGTGGCGTGGACAACGTGCTCAAGCCCTACCTGATCAGTCGCGGCGGCAACCTGCCCCTGGTGATCGTGCTGCTGGGGGTGTTCGGCGGGCTGCTGGCGTTCGGCTTCATCGGCCTGTTCATCGGCCCCACCTTGCTGGCAGTGGCCTACAGCCTGTTGCATGACTGGACCCACACCGAACACAAACCGCTCTAGGCTCTGTGCGAAAAGCCTTGATACTCGGTGATGCTGCGTTGAAAACAGCCTCGGAATGCTCATTTACAACCCGTATACTCCGCTTCCTCGGCTGTTTTCGCCTTGCCTGACCTTCGTCTCAAGACTTTTCCCACAGACCCTAGATCCTCACCCTGTGGGGGTCATTTTGGATACAGCGGCGGCAACCCGGCGTTTTCGGCTGCAGGATCCAGGGCCGGGCCGCTGCGCAGGATACTGCCGATCGCGCGCCACAGTTCCTCGCCTTGCCAATACTGGCCGCTTTCACTGTAGAGCGCTCCATTGAGTCCATCCAGGGCGTCGGACAGCGGCACGAAGCGCGCCGCCATGTCGGCCAGTGTCTCCGGTTGCTGGCGCGCCCAGGCGTCCAGGGCCTGACGAGTGGCCTGAGGGTCATTGGCCTGGCACGCGCGCTTGAGGTCATCGAGCAAGGTGCGTGGACTCGGTCCGCTTTGCGCTGTGCGCAGCACCGCCGGCTGTCCCCGGGCCCGCCACCACAGTGCAAAGCCAATCATCGTGGTGAACAGCAGCATCACGCTGGCCAGTTTCCAAGGCCAGGCCTCGTCCGGTTCGGCATCGCCGTTGCCGACCGGCGCATCGACCATCAGGCCGGCGTTGCCGGCGACCTCCAGGCTGCGCGCCGGCAGAGCGGTACGCTCCAGATGGTCTTCGTGGGTATTCCACCAGACCACCTCGACGCTCGGTAATTGCAGGGTGCCGCTGCGTGCGGGTACCAACGCTTCACGCTCCTGGCGGCTGCCGGTCAGGCCTCGCTCATCGGTCCGATTGCTCAGCTGGGGCTGATCCGGGTAGCGGCGCAGGCCTTCCACCTGGGTATCCGGCAGGTCCGGCAACTGCGCGCTGGAAAGGCCTTCGGCCTTGACCTCCAGCGTACGGGTCAGGGAGTCGCCGACCTGGCTGCTGGGCGGATCGGGGTTCCAGCTTTCAGTCAGGCTCAAGCTGCGTGCCGGCAACCAGGGCACATCGGCAGGGTAGGCAGCAGGGACACCGTTCACGGTCAACGACATCGGTGCGGACGTCACCCGGATCTGCTTGCCTGGCTGCGGCGCGTTGTTGCCGCTCTCGCCCGGTGCGGCCTGTTCGACCGTGGTGGCGGTGAACACCAGCGCCGGAATCGACACCTCGCCACTGCGTTGCGGATAAATGGCATAGCGCGTCTCGATGACGCCGTGGCGGACACCGTTGATGATCTTCTCGAACGTTCGCGACCCACCCAGCGGCTCGACGCGTGCATCGGCCAACTGCAGCGGCGTCAGGTTGCTGTCGTCGTACAGCGGCACCGAGTGATAGATGCGCACGGTCAACACCGCCTGGGCCTGCACATAGACACTGTCGCCATCCAGGCTGGCATCGATGAACACTGGCGCCATGTTCGCCCGCGGCGGCTGGTCACTGTGCAGCACCTGCAAGAGGATCGGCTGGCTGCGCAGTTCGCCCAGTTGCAGGGGGGCGATGGTCACGCTGCCGGTCTGGCGCGGAAGCAGGGTGATAATCCAGCGGGTCGTGGCCTGGTGGTCGCCATCCAGGCTGGTGAGGCGGTTGACCTGACGTGTGTCGCGCACCTCGAACGGACCTTCGAGCGGCGTCAGATCGGGCTTGCCGAACTGCGTGACATCGTTGGTTTCCAGGGTCAGCTCGACCGTTTCCCCCGAGTTGAGCCGCGAGCGATCGACGCTGGCTACTAACGTGGCGGCCTGCGCCCATTGGGCCAGCACGGCCAGGGTTGCACTGATGCAGAGGGCACTGAGGCGACTCATCGAATCTTGTCCTGATGCTGTTGCTGTTCGTACCAGAATTTACGCCGCAACAGTTCGGCCGGATCGTCCGGAATCTGCCGCAACCATTGCTCCAGTGCCTGGCGTTGCTCGGCATCCAGGCTGGTCTGGGCCGGGCGTGGCGGTGGTCGGGTCGTGGAATCGTCGTCTGGCGGTTGGGTCGGTGGCGAGGATTGTGCCTGATTCTGATCCCCCCCGGTTTGCCCGGCAGGGCTTTCCTGACCACTCTGGGTCTCGGTGTCCTGGGCGTGCTCGTCGGCCGTGGCGGACGAATTCGGCTCCTGCCCGTCTGGCGCCGTGGCGCCCGGTGCCTGCGGTTTGTCGGGGGGGCTGGCTGAAGTTGGAGGAGGCTCGGTCGGCGCCTGGCGCAGCAACTGTTCCACCAGCGCACGGTTTTCCAGTGCTGGCCGCAGGTCCGCCTGACGCTCCAGGGCCTGGTCGTAGGCGTCCAGCGCCGCTTCCAGCTCGCCGCTGCGGGCCAGGGCATTGCCGCGGTTGTAGTGGTCACGGGCGCTGTCGCCCTGAGCGAAACGCTCGGCGGCCGCCTCGTAGTCGCCGGCCTCGTACAGCGCCATGCCTTGCCACTGCGCATCGGTAAAACGCCGCGCGGCCTGGGCCGGACGCTGCTGTTCGAGCAAGGCCTGCCCTTGCTGATCACGGCGTAGCCAAAGGTCCTGGAACTCGAAGGCATAGCCGGGCTGCGGCGCCATCATCAAGCACAGCGGCAGGCAGAACAGCCAGCCGCGACGGCCAGCAAGGGCGGCTAGAAACAGCAGGGGCAGCAGCAACCAGTGACCTTGATCGGCCCAGCTGTCCAGCTGTTGCGTGGTGCCATTGCTGCGCAACACTGCTGGGCGATCGAACAGTCCGAGGTTGCGCAGATCCAGGTCATCCATACGTGCCTGGCGGTACAGGCCGCCGACGTCGGCGGCGAAGCTGCGCAGCCCGGCCCCGTCGAGGCGGGACAGGCGGATCGCACCTTGTTCGTCTTTGAGGAAGTCGCCGTTTTCCTGCTTCACCGGCGCACCGTCGCGGGTGCCGATCCCCAGGATCAACAACTGTGGCGAGTGGTTGTCCAGACGCTGGGCAATACCCCTGCGCTCTGCTTCGGACAATTGCGACGTCAGCAGCAGGATGCGTCCCTGGCCCTGTTCGGCCTGGTCGAGTAGCTCGAGGGCTCGTTGTACGCCGAGGTCGGCGCGCTGGCCTTCGACCGGCATGATCGAAGGCTTGATCGCCTCCAGCAGGTTGCGGCTGGTGCCCAGGTCGTCGGACAGCGGCACCAGCACGTGGGCGCTGCCGGCGTAGACGATGAGGGCCGTCTGCGCATCGCGACGTGCGTTGAGCAGGTCCAGCAGCTTGCGCCGGGCCTGTTCCAGGCGATTGGGCGCCACGTCGGTGGCAAGCATTTCGGGATTCAGCGCCAGGACCACCACCAGCGGGTCGACGACCGTCCGGCCGGGCTGCTCGATGCGCTGCCAGCTGGGGCCCAACAGAGCTACGCCCGTCAGCAGCCAGGCCAGGCCCAGCACGATCCACGGCGCCTTGCTCTGGCGGCCGCTGCCACCGCCCAGCAAGACCGCGTGAAAATGGCGCGGCAGCAGCAATTGCCAGCGCCCGGCGCGTTTCTGCCGGTGCCACAGTTGCCAGAGTAGCCAGGCCAGCGCAGGCCAGGCCAGCAGCCACCAGGGCCGGAACCAGTGCGGCCACGCCTCGATCATTTGCGCCTCCGCAACTGCAGCCGCTCCAGGCGCTCGCGCCACTGCGGTGCGGTCGGCAGAAACCGGCGCTGGCGCAGAAACCGTTGCAGCGGATTGTTCGGCCAGTTTTCGCGCACCACCAGCAATACGCTGAGCAGCAACGCCGCGCTCAACGGCCAGATGTACAGGGCCTGCGCCGGACGGGCCTGGGTGGGCTGCTGGTCGACCGGTTCCAGCGTATCCAGGCTGGCGCCGATGGCCTGCAGCTGGTCGCCGTCGCGGGCACGGAAGTACTGACCGCCGGTGATCTGCGCGATCTCTCGCAGGCTCGGCTCGTCCAGATCCAGGCTGGGGTTGAGGCCGAGCATGCTCAGCGCGCCATCGGCGCTGGGGTCGGCGCCGATGCCGATGGTATGGATGCGCACATGCTCCTGAGCCGCCAGGCGCGCTGCCGTGATGGGGTGGATCTGACCGCCGTTGTTGGCGCCGTCGGTGACCAGAATCAATACCCGGCTCTGCGCCGGGCGCTGGCGCAGGCGCTTGAGCGCCAGGCCGATCGCATCGCCAATCGCGGTGTTCTTGCCGGCGATGCCGATGCGCGCTTCGTCCAGCCATCTACGCACCGTGCGTCGATCGAAGGTCAGCGGCGCCTGCACATAGGCCTTGCTGCCGAAGAGGATCAAGCCGACCCGATCGCCCTGGCGATGTTCGAGAAAGTCGCCCAGCAGGCGCTGGACCAGCTCCAGCCGGCTGACGTCCTCGTTCTGCCAGCGCATGTCGGGGTAATCCATGGAACCTGACACATCCACCGCTACCAGCAGGTCGCGACCGCTGGCCGCTATGGGCAGGGGATCACCCAGCCACTGCGGACGTGCCGCGGCGATCAGCAGCAACAGCCACAGCAGTACGTAGGGTGCCTGTTGCGGCCAGGTCGGCAGGCTGATCCGTGCACGGCGACCGGCCAGCCCTTCGAGTTCATCGAGAAAGCTGACCTTGAGCGCCGCCTCGCCGCTGTCGGCTGGCGGCAACAGCACGCGCAGCACCCAGGGCAGCGGCAGCAGGGCGAAGACCCACAGCCAGGCAAACTCAAACATGCTTGCGTATCCAGGTTTCGACCGACTGCTGCAGGCCGGCGATGGCCTTGTCGTCAAGCTTGCATTCGGGTTTGTAGACCCCTTCCACCAGCACCATCCAGCGCGTGAGGCCGGCGGCGGGGCAGCGGTTGTCGAGAAATGCCAGCCACTGGCGGCCATTGAGCACATGGCTGTTGGCGTTCGGATAATGGTTGCGGCACAGGCGCTTGAGCAGCCCGTTGATCTGCTGCAACCAGGCGCCTGCGGGGGCGCCGTCGTAGGGTCTGGGCAGGCGCGCCAGCTCTTCCAGCGCGCCTTGGCGCACAGGATCCAGAGGTTGCTCGGCTGCAACAGGCAGCACGACCTTGCGCCGCCAGCGGTGACGCCAGTG
This sequence comes from Pseudomonas sp. PS01301, assembly GCF_029960215.1. NCBI lineage: Bacteria > Pseudomonadati > Pseudomonadota > Gammaproteobacteria > Pseudomonadales > Pseudomonadaceae > Pseudomonas > Pseudomonas sp. PS01301. The sequence continues at coordinate 74,566 of NZ_JASCPM010000007.1, forward strand.
CCAGCCGGCCCATGCCAGCGCCGGCAGGAGCACCGCGAGCAGCCACCAGCCAGGCGCCGGTGGCCAGAGGCCGATCGGCGGCGGTGCGATCAGGGGCTGCAGTTGCTCGAGCGTGCTCATTTGAGTTTGCCCGGCCGTTGCGGATTGAGGTACTCACGCAGCTGCTCGATCATTTCGCTTTGAGTGCTCAGAGGCATCAGCAGCACGCGCAGTTTCTGCGCCAGGCGTTCCCACCGAGCGATGCGCGCCTCGCTCAGGGCGCGATAGGCCAGGCGCATGTCCGGATTCAGCGTATCGATGTCCATCTGCCTGCCCCGCTGGGCGAAACGCAACAGCCCGGCGGCCGGCAGCGCATGGTCGAGCGGGTCGGAGACTGGCAGCAACAGCAGGTCGCAATGACGCGAGAGCAAACTGAGCTGCTGCTCGGCGCCATCGGTGAGCGCCCGTTCGTCACAGATGACGATGGCCAAACTGCCAGGGCGCAGTACCTCCCGTGCCCGGCGCAGGGCCATGCCCAGCGCGTCCTTCTCCGGCAACGCTTCGGTGTGCAGTGATTGATTCACATGGACCAGACGGTTGAGCAGCTGCAGCAGGCTCTGCTTGCTGCGCCGGGGCTTGATTTCATAGTGCTCGCCATCGCCGAACACCAGCCCGCCGACCCGGTCGTTATGCCCCAGCGCCGCCCAGCCGATCAGGGCGGCCGCCTGGGCCGCGAGCACTGACTTGAACATCTGCCCGGAGCCGAAGAACAACCGTCGGCTCTGTTCGACAAGAATGAAGATCGGCCGCTCGCGCTCCTCATGGAACAGCTTGGTGTGCGGCTCCTGGGTGCGTGCGGTGACGCGCCAGTCGATGCTGCGCACATCGTCGCCGGCCTGATAAACCCGCACCTGGTCGAAATCCACACCGCGTCCGCGCAGCTTGGAATGATGCAAGCCGATCAACGGGCTGCGCTGGGCCGGGGTGGAGAACAACTGCACCTCGCGCACCCGATGGCGCATTTCGATCAGCTCGGCCAGGCTGATGCGAATGCCAGGCTCTGGCCTCGGCTCCTGGCTCATGGGCTCAGGCGACGGCCACGACGTCGAGGATGCGCTGGATCACGCGATCCTGGTCGACACCGGCGGCTTCTGCCTCGAACGACAGGATGATGCGGTGGCGCAGGACGTCGAAGAGCACGGCCTGGATGTCCTCGGGGCTGACGAAGTCACGTCCTGCGAGCCAGGCGTGGGCCCGTGCGCAACGGTCCAGCGAGATGGACCCGCGCGGGCTGGCGCCGTAGGCCAGCCACTCGCCGAGTTCGGCGTCGAACTTGCTCGGGGTGCGCGTCGCCATGACCAGTTGCACCAGGTATTCCTCCACCGCGTCGGCCATGTACAGCCCGAGGATCTCTTTGCGCGCAGCGAAAATCGCCTGCTGACTGACCCGCCGCTCCGGCTTGGTTTCGCCATTGAGCGCCTCGCCCCGGGCCTGCTGCAGAATGCGCCGCTCGACGGCTGCATCCGGAAAGCCGATCTTGACATGCATCAGGAACCGGTCCAGCTGTGCCTCGGGCAGGGGATAGGTGCCTTCCTGCTCGATCGGGTTCTGCGTGGCCATCACCAGGAACAGGGGCGACAGGTCGTAGGTGCTGCGCCCGACACTCACTTGGCGCTCGGCCATGGCCTCGAGCAGCGCCGACTGGACCTTGGCCGGCGCCCGGTTGATCTCGTCGGCGAGCACCAGGTTATGAAAGATCGGACCCTGCTGGAACACGAAGCTGCCGGTTTCAGGTCGATAGATCTCGGTGCCGGTGATGTCGGCGGGCAGCAGGTCCGGAGTGAACTGGATGCGATGGAATTGCGCTTCGACGCCTTCGGCCAGTTCCTTGATCGCTTTGGTCTTGGCCAGCCCCGGCGCGCCCTCGACCAGCATGTGACCGTCTGCCAGCAGCACGATCAGCAGGCGCTCGACCAGTTTCTCCTGGCCAAGGATCTGCGTGGAAAGAAAGGTTCGCAGCGCGATCAGCGCTTCACGATGTTCCATCGTTGACGGTTCCTGAAGAAGGGACCGAGTACGCGGGTGAGGGCGTCTTGGCCGGGGGCAGCTACTTTAATGCATTGGGGGGTAGGAGAGGAATCGGCGTGTTCGACCGGGCACCTCTGAGTCCCGTAGGAGCGGCCAGTGGCCGCGAACAAGCTTGCACGGCCACAGAGATCGGTTGGGTCGGGCGGCCATTTCGCGGCCACTGGCCGCTCCTACACGTATGCAGATAGACAGGGCTGCGGAGAGCGAGGTCAGTTGATTTCCAATGTCCCGACACCCGCCAGCAAAATCCTCAACGTCTCCCCGATCTCCGCCAGTTCCGCCGCATCGCTGGCATGCTCGATTTCCAGCAGATCATCGCCACCGAACACATCGGCATCTGCAGCGGCCACCTCCACCAACAGGCGGTTGGCGCTCAGGGTCACCTTGAGGTCACGCAGCAGGTAAGGCTCTTCGCCGAGGGTGATTTCCAGCTCTTCTTCGTCCGGAAAACGCGTCATCAGAAACATTTCCCCTTCGCTGCCATGGCAGCAGAGCAGGGCCATGTCGTCTTCTTCTTCGTCGCGAGGGTTGGCCATCAGCAAAGAGGCGGTCATGCGCATGCGGGAGGTCCCATTGTAGGAAAGTGGCGCGATTATACCGGTAAAGCTGCGAGGTGGCTGGAACGCCCGTGCCAGCGGGCTCGTACGATAACTCCTGCATGACCGAATATGTCGCCGCACCGCAAGAGTGCATGCCGGGCTCTGGGTAAGCTAGGTCGTTGGACCTCTTGAATGTCGCCCTGCAGCGCCGGATTGGCTATGGTTGATCCGAACCGGGGTGACCTGCGACGCTTCACCCAATAACAAAGCCCAAGCGGAGTACCACAGATGGCGTTCTTCACCGCAGCCAGCAAAGCCGACTTCCAGCATCAACTGCAATCGGCCCTGGCTCAGCACATCAGCGAGCAGCAACTGCCACAAGTGGCGCTGTTCGCCGATCAGTTCTTCGGCATCATCTCGTTGGACGAACTCACCCAGCGCCGCCTCAGCGACCTGGCCGGCTGCACCCTGTCGGCGTGGCGACTGCTGCAGCGTTTCGATCATGCCAAGCCGCAGGTGCGGGTCTACAACCCCGATTACGAACGTCACGGCTGGCAGTCCACCCACACCGCCGTCGAGGTGCTGCATCACGACCTGCCGTTCCTGGTGGACTCGGTGCGTACCGAGCTCAACCGCCGCGGCTACAGCATTCATACCCTGCAGACCACCGTACTCAGCGTGCGCCGCGGCAGCCAGGGCGAGCTGCTCGAAGTGCTGGCCAAGGGTGCCCAGGGCGAAGACGTTCTGCATGAATCGCTGATGTACCTGGAAATCGACCGCTGCGCCAACGCCGCCGAACTCAACGTGCTCGCTCGCGAGCTGGAGCAGGTGCTGGGCGAGGTGCGCATCGCGGTGCAGGACTTCGAGCCGATGAAGGCCAAGGTCCGCGAAATGATCGCCCTGGTGGAGCAGACCGCGTTCGCCAGCGACGAGCAGGAAAAGGCCGAGATCAAGGCCTTCCTCGAATGGCTGACCGACAACCACTTCACCTTTCTGGGCTACGAGGAATTCGTGGTCGATGCCGACGCCCAGGGCGGTCAGCTCAGCTACGACCCCGCGTCCTTCCTCGGCCTGACCCGGCTGCTGCGCGCCGGCTTGAGCAGCGAAGAACTGCACATCGAAGACTACGCCGTGCAATATCTGCACGAGCCGATGCTGCTGTCCTTCGCCAAGGCGGCCCATCCAAGCCGCGTGCATCGTCCGGCCTATCCGGACTACGTGTCGATCCGCCAGATCGATGCCGACGGCAAGGTGCTCAAGGAATGCCGCTTCATGGGCCTGTACACCTCGTCGGTGTATGGCGAGAGCGTGCGCGAGATCCCCTACATTCGCCGCAAGGTCGCCGAGATCGAACGCCGCTCCGGTTTCCATGCCAAGGCACACCTGGGCAAGGAACTGGCCCAGGTGGTCGAAGTGCTGCCGCGTGACGACCTGTTCCAGACGCCGATCGACGAGCTGTTCAGCACGGTCATGTCGATCGTGCAGATCCAGGAGCGCAACAAGATCCGCGTGTTCCTGCGCAAGGACCCTTACGGCCGTTTCTGCTACTGCCTGGCCTACGTGCCGCGCGACGTCTATTCCACCGAAGTGCGGCAGAAGATCCAACAGGTGCTGATGGAGCGCCTCAAGGCCACGGACTGCGAGTTCTGGACGTTCTTCTCCGAGTCGGTGCTGGCGCGTGTGCAGTTGATCCTGCGTGTGGATCCGAAGAACCGCATCGACATCGACCCGCAGCAGCTGGAAAACGAAGTGATCCAGGCCTGCCGCTCGTGGCAGGACGACTACGCCAGCCTGACCATCGAAAGCTTCGGCGAGGCCGCCGGCACCAACGTGCTGGCCGATTTCCCGAAAGGCTTCCCGGCCGGTTTCCGCGAGCGCTTCGCGGCGCACTCGGCAGTGGTGGACATGCAGCACCTGCTGGCCCTGTCCGAAGCCCGCCCGCTGGTGATGAGCTTCTACCAGCCACTGGCGCAGAGCGGTGAACGCCAGCTGCACTGCAAGCTGTACCACGCCGACACGCCGCTGGCGCTTTCCGACGTCCTGCCGATCCTGGAGAACCTGGGCCTGCGCGTGCTCGGCGAGTTCCCGTACCGCCTGCGTCATCGCAGCGGCCGCGAGTACTGGATCCATGACTTCGCTTTCACCTACAGCGAAGGCTTGAATCTGGACATCCAGCAACTCAACGACACCCTGCAGGACGCCTTCGTCCACATCGTGCGCGGCGACGCCGAGAACGATGCGTTCAACCGGCTGGTGCTGACCGCAGGCCTGCCGTGGCGCGACGTTGCCCTGCTGCGTGCCTACGCGCGCTACCTCAAGCAGATTCGCCTGGGCTTCGATCTGGGCTACATCGCCAGCACCCTGAACAACCACACCGACATCGCCCGCGAACTGACGCGGTTGTTCAAGACCCGCTTCTACCTGGCACGCAAGCTGGCCGGCGACGACCTGGACGACAAGCAGCAGCGTCTGGAACAGGCGATTCTCACCGCCCTGGACGACGTTCAGGTGCTCAACGAAGACCGCATCCTGCGTCGCTACCTGGACCTGATCAAGGCCACTCTGCGCACCAACTTCTACCAGCCGGACAGCAATGGCCAGGTGAAGTCGTACTTCAGCTTCAAGTTCAACCCCAAGCTGATTCCCGAGTTGCCCAAGCCGGTGCCCAAGTTCGAGATCTTCGTCTACTCGCCACGGGTCGAGGGTGTTCACCTGCGCTTCGGCAACGTGGCCCGTGGTGGCCTGCGCTGGTCGGACCGCGAGGAAGACTTCCGCACCGAAGTGCTGGGCCTGGTCAAGGCGCAGCACGTGAAGAACTCGGTGATCGTGCCGGTGGGCGCAAAAGGCGGGTTCGTTCCGCGCCGCCTGCCCCTGGGCGGCAGCCGCGACGAGGTGCAGAACGAGGCGGTGGCCTGCTACCGCATCTTCATCTCCGGGCTGCTCGACATCACCGATAACCTCAAGGACGGCAGCGTCGTGCCGCCGGCCAACGTCGTGCGTCACGACGATGATGACCCGTACCTGGTGGTGGCTGCGGACAAGGGCACCGCGACTTTCTCCGACATCGCCAACGGCATCGCCATCGACTACGGTTTCTGGCTCGGCGATGCGTTCGCCTCGGGCGGCTCGGCAGGCTACGACCACAAGAAGATGGGCATCACCGCCAAGGGTGCCTGGGTCGGCGTGCAGCGGCATTTCCGCGAGCGCGGCATCAACGTGCAGAAAGACAGCATCACCGTCATCGGCATCGGCGACATGGCTGGCGACGTGTTCGGTAATGGCCTGTTGATGTCCGACAAGCTGCAACTGGTGGCGGCGTTCAACCACCTGCATATCTTCATCGACCCCAACCCGGAACCGGCCAGCAGCTTCGCCGAACGTCAGCGTCTGTACGACCTGCCGCGCTCGGCGTGGAGCGACTACGACACCTCGATCATGTCCGCCGGCGGCGGGATCTTCTCGCGCAGTGCCAAGAGCATCGCCATCAGCGCGCAGATGAAAGAACGCTTCGACATCAAGGCCGACAAGCTGACCCCGACCGAGCTGCTCAATGCGCTGCTCAAGGCACCGGTCGACCTGCTGTGGAACGGCGGTATCGGTACCTACGTCAAATCCAGCGACGAAAGCCATGCGGATGTGGGCGACAAGGCCAACGATGCGCTGCGCGTCAACGGCAACGAGCTGCGCTGCAAGGTGGTGGGCGAGGGCGGCAACCTGGGCATGACCCAACTGGGGCGTGTCGAGTTCGGCCTCAACGGCGGTGCCACCAACACCGACTTCATCGACAACGCGGCCGGGGTGGATTGCTCCGACCACGAGGTCAACATCAAGATCCTGCTCAACGAAGCCGTGCAGGCCGGCGACATGACCGAGAAGCAGCGCAACCTGCTGCTGGGCAGCATGACCGAGGAAGTCGGCCATCTGGTGCTGGGCAACAACTACAAGCAGACCCAGGCGTTGTCGCTGGCGGCGCGCAAGGCCTATGAGCGCCTGGCCGAGTACCGTCGTCTGATGGCCGACCTCGAGGCGCGTGGCAAGCTCGACCGGGCCATCGAATTCCTGCCGACCGAGGAGCAGCTCAACGAGCGCGTGGCGAACAAGCAGGGCCTGACCCGGGCCGAGCTGTCGGTGCTGATCTCCTACAGCAAGATCGACCTCAACGAAGCGCTGCTGGCCTCGCCGGTACCCGACGACGTCTACCTGACCCGCGACATGGAAACGGCGTTCCCGCCGTCGCTGGTCAGCAAATACGCCGAGGCCATGCGCAGCCACCGCCTCAAGCGCGAGATCGTCAGCACCCAGATCGCCAACGACCTGGTCAACAACATGGGCATCACCTTCGTCCAGCGTTTGAAGGAGTCCACGGGCATGACGCCGGCCAGCGTGGTCGGCGCCTACGCCATCGTGCGCGACATCTTCCACCTGCCGCACTGGTTCCGCCAGATCGAGGCGCTGGACTATCAGGTCTCCGCCGATGTGCAGTTGGCGTTGATGGACGAGCTGATGCGCCTGGGCCGTCGCGCCACCCGCTGGTTCCTGCGCAGCCGCCGCAACGAGCTGGACGCCGGTCGCGACGTGGCGCACTTCGGTCCGCATATCGCGGCCCTGGGTCTCAAGCTCGACGAACTACTCGAGGGGCCGACCCGCGAGCGCTGGCAGGCCCGCTACCAGGGCTACGTCGAGTCAGGCGTGCCGGAATTGCTGGCGCGCATGGTCGCTGGCACCAGCCACCTGTACACGCTGCTGCCGATCATCGAGGCATCGGATGTAACCGGTCAGAATGCCGCCGAAGTGGCCAAGGCGTTCTTCGCCGTGGGCAGCAAGCTGGACCTGACCTGGTACCTGCAGCAGATCAGCAGCCTGCCGGTGGAGAACAACTGGCAGGCGCTGGCCCGCGAGGCTTTCCGCGACGACATCGACCTGCAGCAACGGGCAATCACCATCTCCGTGCTGAAGATGCAGGACGCACCTGGAGACGTCGAGGAGCGCCTGGATCTGTGGCTGGAACAGCATGAGGTGATGGTCAAGCGCTGGCGCGCCATGCTCGACGAGATCAAGGCGGCAACAGGGACCGATTACGCCATGTATGCGGTGGCGAATCGTGAGCTGATGGACCTGGCGTTGAGCGGGGGGGTGCAAGTCAGTTGAGGCCAGCGTTGATTTCTGCAGGTCCTTGTGGGAGCGGGCTTTGCCCGCGAAAGCGTCGGACCTGCTGACTGCGACATTTACCTCCACCCACAAAAAAACCCGTCAAATGACGGGTTTTTTTGTGCAGCTCATTTCAGCGTGGTATCAAGCCTGAACCACCGGAATGTTCGCGTTGGCCGCGGCATCGCGGAACTCGGCGATCTGGTCGAAGCTCAGGTAGCGGTACACATCGGCAGCCATGCTGTCGATGCTGGCCGCGTACTCCATGTACTCCTCGACGGTCGGCAGCTTGCCCAGGATGGAAGCAACGGCAGCCAGCTCGGCGGACGCCAGGTACACGTTGGCACCATCGCCCAGGCGGTTCGGGAAGTTACGGGTCGAGGTCGACACCACGGTGGAGTTGGGTTCCACGCGTGCCTGGTTACCCATGCACAGCGAGCAGCCCGGCATCTCCATGCGCGCGCCAGCCTTGCCGTAGATGCCGTAGTAGCCTTCTTCGGTCAGCTGATGGGCATCCATCTTGGTCGGCGGCGACAGCCACAGACGGGTCGGCAGTTGGCCCTTGACCTTGTCGAGCAACTTGCCGGCAGCGCGGAAGTGGCCGATGTTGGTCATGCACGAACCGATGAACACTTCGTCGATCTTCTCGCCCTGAACGGTGGACAGCAGACGTGCATCGTCCGGGTCGTTCGGTGCGCACAGGACCGGCTCTTTCAAGTCGCTCAAGTCGATTTCGATGATCTCGGCGTATTCGGCGTCGGCATCGGCACTCAGCAGTTCCGGGTTGGCCAGCCAGGCTTCCATGGCCTGGGCACGACGTTCCATGGTCCGTGCATCGCCGTAGCCTTCGCTGATCATCCAGCGCAGCAGGGTGATGTTCGACTGCAGGTACTCGGCGATGGCCTTTTCCGGCAGCTTGATGGTGCAACCGGCGGCGGAGCGCTCGGCCGAGGCGTCGGACAGTTCGAATGCCTGCTCGACGGTCAGGTCGTTCAAGCCTTCGATTTCCAGGATGCGACCCGAGAAGGCGTTGATCTTGCCTTTCTTCTCGACGGTCAGCAGGCCTTTCTGGATGGCGTAGTACGGAATCGCGTGGACCAGGTCGCGCAGGGTGATGCCTGGCTGCATGGTGCCCTTGAAGCGCACCAGCACCGACTCGGGCATGTCCAGCGGCATGACGCCGGTGGCGGCTGCGAAAGCCACCAGGCCGGAACCGGCCGGGAACGAGATGCCGATCGGGAAGCGGGTGTGCGAGTCACCACCGGTGCCGACGGTGTCCGGCAGCAGCATGCGGTTCAGCCAGCTGTGGATGATGCCGTCGCCTGGACGCAGGGACACGCCACCACGGGTGCGGATGAAATCCGGCAGGGTGTGGTGGGTGGTCACGTCGATCGGCTTTGGATAGGCCGCGGTGTGGCAGAAGGACTGCATGACCAGATCGGCCGAGAAACCAAGGCAGGCCAGGTCTTTGAGTTCGTCGCGGGTCATCGGGCCAGTGGTGTCCTGGGAGCCGACGGTGGTCATCTTCGGTTCGCAGTAGGTGCCGGGACGCACGCCCTTGCCTTCGGGCAGGCCACAGGCCTTGCCGACCATCTTCTGCGCCAGGGTGTAGCCCTTGCCGGTGTCGACCGGGGCTTCGGGCAGCTTGAACAGATCGGTCGGACCCAGGCCCAGCTCGGCGCGTGCCTTGTCGGTCAGACCGCGGCCGACGATCAGCGGGATACGGCCGCCAGCGCGGACTTCGTCGAGCAGTACGGGTGTCTTGAGTTCGAAGGTGGTGATCACCTCGTCGCTGTCGTGCTTGCAGACTTTACCCTGGTGCGGGTAGAGGTCGATCACGTCGCCCATGTTGATGTTCGACACGTCGAACTCGATCGGCAGGGCGCCGGCGTCTTCCATGGTGTTGTAGAAGATCGGAGCGATCTTGGTGCCGAAGCAGAAGCCGCCGGCACGCTTGTTCGGCACGTACGGGATGTCGGTACCGAAGAACCACAGCACCGAGTTGGTCGCCGATTTACGCGACGAACCGGTACCGACCACGTCACCCACGTAGGCCACGGGGTAGCCGTCGGCGTACATCTGGGCAATCTGCTTCATCGGGCCGATCGAGCCCTGAACGTCGGGCACGATGCCTTCGCGGGCCATTTTCAGCATGGCCAAGGCGTGCAACGGGATGTCCGGGCGCGACCAGGCGTCAGGCGCCGGGGAGAGGTCGTCGGTGTTGGTTTCGCCGGTGACCTTGAAGACCCGCAGGCTGATCTTGTCGGCCAGGGTCGGACGCTTCTTGAACCACTCGCCATCTGCCCAGGACTGCAGCACGCCTTGAGCGTGGGTGTTGCCGTTCTTGGCTTTTTCCGCGACGTCGTGGAAGGCATCGAACATCAGCAGGGTGAACTTGAGCTGTTCGGCAGCCACCGGCGCCAGGGTGGCGTCGTCGAGCAGTTCGACCATGGTGGCGATGTTGTAGCCGCCCTGCATGGTGCCGAGCAGTTCCACGGCACGCTTGCTGTCGATCAGCGGGGAGGTGGCTTCGCCCTTGGCCACGGCGGAAAGGAAACCGGCCTTGACGTAGGCGGCTTCGTCCACCCCTGGTGGTACGCGGTTGGTGATCAGGTCGACCAGGAAGGCTTCTTCGCCGGCGGGAGGGTTCTTCAGCAGCTCGACCAGGCCTGCGGTTTGTTCGGCGTTAAGCGGCTGGGGCACGATACCCTGGGCGGCACGCTCTTCGATGTGTTTGCGATAGGCTTCAAGCACAGTTATTACCCTCATCAGTGGTCCCGGAAGGGACGCTCATCCAGGGAATGCCTGCATCCATGCGCACGGGCTTTTCGGCCGTTCAGCCAGGAAGGCAGGTATTCCTTACAGAAGCTGTTTTCAAAGTTTTACGCCTGTAGAAGGGAAAACTGATGAGGGCTGGCACCGGATGAACGGTGCCAACACCCTTCTACTGGATCGACTGTGCTCGTGACGCTTTGAAAACAGCTTCCAATGGACATTGGCGCCTAAAAAGGCTGCATGATTCTACGTTAATTCGCGCAGGAAGTTAAGTTAAGCCCCACGATTTCTGGGGTGACCCCTGTTAGACAAAGGACTAACATGCGCCCGGTGTTCCACCGTCCAGTGTGCTGATTCGCCATGTCCAACCATTCCATCAAGACGCCCTGCGTGGGCCTGTGCTCGACCGTCTACGGGGACCTCGTGTGCCGTGGCTGCAAGCGCTACCACCATGAAGTCATTCACTGGAACGGCTACGACGAAGCGCAGAAACGCGCGGTGTGGGTGCGGCTGGAGCAGTTGCTGGTGCAGGTCATGGTGGCCAAGCTGGAAGTGTTCGACCCCTTGAAGCTGCGCCAACAACTGGAACAACGCAAGATACGTTTCGTCGAGCGGCAGTCGGAGTACTGCTGGGCCTACCAGTTGATCGCCCGCGGTGCGCGGGTGATCAACAACCTGGAAGCCTATGGGCTGGTGCTGCTGCCCGAGTTCCGCGACTGGGATCTGCCACAACTGCGCGATGCCATCGATCGGGAATTCTTCATTCTCTCGGAGGCGCATTACCAGCGCTACATCGCGCCATCGTTCGTGCGCGAGCTGACCGAACAGCGCATTATCTGAAGCTGACTCCGTGGTGACGCCTTCGCGGGCAGAGACCCGCTCCCACAGGGACCGCGCTCGCTGTTGTCTGGGAGCGGGTCTCTGCCCGCGAACAGGCTACCCTGCTCCCACAGGGACCGCGCTCGCACTTGTGTGGGAGCGGGTCTCTGCCCGCGAACAGGCTACCCCGCTCCCACAGGGATCGCGCTCGCTGTTGTGTGGGAGCGGGTCTCTGCCCGCGAACAGGCTACCTCGCTACCACAGGGACCGCGCTCGCTGTTGTGTGGGAGCGGGTCTCTGCCCGCGAACAGGCTACCCCGATCACTCTATATTTCTGGATACCCCATGCTCATAGTCGCCGACGAAAACATCCCGCTGCTCGACGCTTTCTTCGAAGGCTTTGGAGAAATCCGTCGCTATCCCGGCCGGTCGATCGATCGCGCGGCGGTTGCCGAGGCCGACGTTCTGCTGGTGCGCTCGGTGACCCAGGTCGACCGCGCCTTGCTTGAAGGCAGCCCGGTGCGCTTCGTCGGCACCTGCACCATCGGCACCGACCATCTGGACCTCGACCACTTCGCCGAGGCCGGCATCCGCTGGGCCAGTGCCCCGGGCTGCAATGCCCGTGGTGTAGTCGACTACGTGCTGGGCAGCCTGCTGACCCTGGCCGAGGTCGAAGGCCTGCCGCTGAACGGGCGTTGCTACGGCATCGTCGGTGCCGGGCAGGTCGGCGGGCGACTGGTCCAGGTACTGCGCGGGTTGGGCTGGGACGTGCGGGTATGTGATCCCTTTCGCGAGACCAGCGAAGGCGGTGACTTCGTCAGCCTGGAGCACATCGTCGAACACTGCGACGTGATCAGCCTGCACACGCCGCTGACCCGCAGCGGCGCTCATCCGACCTGGCACCTGTTCGACGAAGCGCGTCTGCGCGCCCTCAAACCGGGCACCTGGCTGATCAATGCCGCGCGCGGCCCGGTGATCGACAACGTCGCACTGCGTCACGTCCTGCTGGCGCGCGAAGACCTGCAAGCGGTACTCGACGTCTGGGAGTGGGAGCCTGCGGTCGATCGCGAACTGGCCGACTGCTGCGTGATCGGCACGCCGCACATCGCCGGCTACAGCCTCGACGGTCGCCGCCGTGGCACGGCGCAGATCTATCAAGCCTTGTGCGAGTTCCTCGGGCGCAATGCCGACGTGCAGTTACAAGACCTGTTACCCAAACCCTGGCTGGGAGAGGTGAACCTGAGCGCCGACACCGATCCGGACTGGGCGCTGGCCATGCTGTGCCGCGGTGTCTACGACCCCCGTCGTGATGATGCCGATTTCCGCCGCAGCCTGGACGCGGACACCGATCGGCAGCGACTCGCCTTCGACCAGTTGCGCAAGCATTACCCACCACGCCGCGAGATCGAAGGCCTGCGCGTGCGTATCGACGGCCCGGCACCTGTGCTCGAGCGCATCGTCGCCGCCCTGGGTGCGGTCCTGGTTTAGCCGAGCCCAAGAAACACGAACCCGGCCGTCTGTCATTTCTGTCAGGGCCGGGTTTGAAAGGCAGTGAAGCGAGTGGTTCGATCAGACGTTGCCAGCGGGTTTGACGACGTGCTCTTCCAGCTCGCGACAGGCTTCCTGCACCATGTCTTCGGTAATGGGCACTTCGCGGCCCTGCTCGTCGATGATCGAACCACCGACGGGCTCATGGGGGTGCACCCGTACCACTTCGATGCTTTTCTGCGTGTCGTCATGCGAGCTCATGGCCTGTCTCCTCTTCAGGTGTTTGCGCCGTTTGTTACGGCCTGCTTCCTAGCTGACTTTGTGCGATTCATGGAGTTCCACTGTAGTCGATCCCGCGTCCGGGTGTAGGCTTGTGGACCCTCTGAATACGGATCATCCCCCTTGCAGCTATTGTCTTCAAGTCAACGTCGTGGCCTGCGCCTGGCGTGGCGTTTTGTACGCCCTTATCGATGGCAGGCCATCGGCGCGCTGCTGGCGTTGCTGGTCACCGCCGGTATCACCCTGTCCATGGGGCAGGGCATTCGGATGCTGGTCGACCAGGGCTTCATGACCCAGTCCACGCACCTGCTCAACCGCTCCATCGCGGTGTTCATGGTGTTGGTACTGGCCCTGGCGACGGGGACCTTTGCGCGGTTCTACCTGGTGTCCTGGATCGGCGAGCGCTGTGTCGCCGATATCCGCAGGCAGGTCTTCGATCATCTGGTCCACCTGCACCCGGCGTTCTACGAGAACAACCGCAGCTCAGAAATCCAGTCGCGGCTGACCACTGACACGGCCTTGCTGCAATCGGTCATCGGCTCGTCGCTGTCGATGTTTCTGCGCAACCTGCTGATGGTGATCGGCGGCGTGGTGCTGCTGTTCATCACCAATCCCAAGCTCACCAGTATCGTGGTGGTCGCCTTGCCGCTGGTGCTGGCGCCGATCCTGATGTTCGGTCGCCAGGTGCGGCGTCTGTCGCGACAGAGCCAGGATCGCATCGCCAACGTCGGCAGCTACGTCGCCGAAACCCTGACTCAGATCAAGACGGTGCAGGCCTACAACCACCAGGGCGAGGACCAGCGACGCTTCGCCGTGACCGTGGAGCAGGCGTTCGACACGGCCAGGCGGCGCATCGTCCAGCGCGCCTGGTTGATCGCGCTAGTGATCGTGCTGGTGCTGGGCGCGGTGGCAGTGATGCTGTGGGTGGGTGGCATGGACGTGATCGGCGGACGCATTTCGGCCGGCGAACTCGCTGCGTTCGTGTTCTACAGCCTGATCGTCGGCAGCGCCTTCGGCACCCTCAGTGAGGTGGTCGGTGAACTGCAACGCGCCGCTGGCGCTGCGCAACGGATCGCCGAACTGTTGCAGGCGCGTAGCGCGATTCGGCCGCCCACCGAGGGCTTGCAGCAGTTGCCGTCTCGGGTGACCGGCGCGTTGGCCCTCGAGCAGGTGGTTTTTGCCTACCCAACGCGGGAGGACGCACCGGCCATCCGGGGCTTGAGCCTGACGGTTCGGCCGGGTGAGACCCTGGCCTTGGTCGGGCCTTCCGGCGCCGGCAAGTCGACGCTGTTCGAACTGTTGCTGCGGTTCTACGATCCGCAGCAGGGCCGTCTGCTCATCGACGGTATCGATCTGCGCCAGCTTGACCCGCAGGACCTGCGTCGACATTTCGCCATCGTCTCGCAAACGCCGGCGCTGTTCTTCGGCAGCGTCGAGGACAATATCCGTTATGGTCGCGCCGACGCCACCGCCGAGCAGGTCGAGACGGCTGCGCGCATCGCCCATGCTCATGATTTCATCGTGCAGCTGCCGCAGGGCTATCAGACGCCGCTGGGCGATGCCGGCATGGGACTTTCAGGCGGACAGCGCCAACGCCTGGCGATTGCACGAGCGCTGCTGGTCGATGCACCGATCCTGCTGCTGGACGAAGCCACCAGCGCCCTGGATGCGCAGAGTGAACACCTGATCCAGCAGGCCTTGCCTACGTTGATGCAGGGCCGCACGACGCTGGTCATCGCCCACCGTCTGGCCACGGTGCAGAACGCCGACCGCATTGCTGTGATTGATCAAGGATGTCTGGTGGCGCTGGGGACCCACGCCGAGCTGGTGGCCAGCAACCCACTGTACGCGCGCCTGGCGCACCTGCAATTCGGTCGCTAGAGCGGACGGCCCCCAGGGCTGGGGGCCGGAATCATCAACGGTACTGGCAGAGGTAGGCGGTTTCCACTTCCACGGTCAGCTGAAACTTGCTGTTGGCCGGTACATCGAACTGGCTGCCGGCGGTGAAGGTTTGCCAGTCGCTGGCATCGGGCAGCTTGACCGTCAGGGCGCCGGATACCACGTGCATGACTTCGCTCTGGGCCGTACCGAATTCATACTCGCCCGGCGCCATGACGCCAATGGTGGCCGGGCCGTCAGCCTCGGTGAAAGCGATGGACTTGACGGTGCCGTCGAAGTATTCGTTGACCTTGAACATGAGTCGGTTCCTTGCGAAGGGGGTGGAAAGGGCTGGCCAGTATGCCCAAGCCCTGGCAGGCCGTCATCCGCTTTACGGCGCCAGCACCATGGGCAGCAGGCGCGCGGTGTTGCGCGCGTCTTCCAGGGCCCGGTGCTGCTGGCCGCTGAACTGCAGGCCGGCCAGTTGCAGAGCGCTGGTCAGGCCTAGCGGCCGCGGCAATTGGCGAGCCTTGGCGAAGCGCTGCTTGAGATTGATGTGCGGCACCCGCGCCAGCACGCTCTCCAGGTTGTGCCGCTGCCAGTCCTGCAGCAGCTGCAGGCGGTCATAGTCGCCCCAACTGACCCAACCCTGCAGTTGCCCTCGATGAGGCGCCAGCCACTGCTCGAAGCTTCTCCAGACCTGAGTCAGAACCGCTGCATCGTCCACGTCCGCCTGGCCGATGTGCGTCAGCTCGCGGCAGAACGGCGTCAGACTGGGGCGGCGCACCGGTTTGACGAACCGCTGGAAGTGGTCGACCTCACTGCCATCGCGGTTGACCAGGCTCGCACCGATCTCGATGATTTCCATTTCGGTGACCGGCCAACCACCTTCGTCGGTGGTGGCTTCCAGGTCGATGACCAGCCAATGCGGCATACCAGGCTCCCAGGCACATGCGCTTAGAGGCTAGAGCCCAACTTGATGCAAAGAGTTCCGAGATCCGGGAACAGGAGAGCGGGGCAGGCCGCCGCAGGCGGGGTCGAGGGTGTCAGGCGCATATACAGGGTTTAGCAGTTGTCAGCCCGACATAAAACCCCTAGCGTACGTGCTTCGCGAAACGGCTGGTGAGGGTTCTCTGTCTTGAAGTACGGTTATGTTAAGGCGGCCCTGCCACGTCTGTTGCTGGCCGGGTTGGCCCTTTGGGGGCTGGGCGCGCACGCGGCCCAGGAAGTGCGTGTGGGCGCTGCGCACTTTCCGCCCTATGTGGTGCATCCCGAACAAGGCAGCAACGAAGGCCTGCTGCCCCTGCTCATCGATCAGCTCAATCAGGTGCAGACCAACTGGCACTTCGTTCTGGTGCCCACCTCGATCGCTCGACGTTATCAGGACTTCGAGAAGGGCAGGGTCGACATGGCGATGTTCGAGAACCCGGCGTGGGGCTGGCAGCGCATCAAGCACAGCGCGGTCGACCTGGGGCTGGAGGATGCCGAGGTCTTCGTGGCGCTCAAGCAAGGCAACGATCAGGAGTTCTTCGACGATCTGGATGGCAAGCGCATGGCGTTGTTCTACGGCTATCACTACGCGTTCGCGGATTTCGACGCCAACCCGCAGTACCTGTTGCGCCGCTTCAACGCCGTATTGACGTATTCACATGAAAGCAACCTGATGATGATCGTGCGCAAGCGTGCCGACATCGCCTTGGTGACGCGGTCGTTCCTGGCGGATTTCATCGCTCACAATCCGGAGGTCGGCGCGCAGTTGCTGGTCTCCCAACGAGTCGATCAGATCTATCGGCACTATGCGCTATTGCGCCCCGGTGCGCCCATCACAGCCGAGGAGTTCGCCGCGCTGATGCAGCAGATGCATGCCAGCGGCAGACTGCAGCCCATCTTTACACCCGCCAAGGTAGCGGTACTGGAGCAACCCGCCCGTCGAGTTGCAGTGCGTCAACCGGCCGCCAAGCCCTGAGGGGGTCAACGGTAGGATTGGCGTCCTGATACGCGGATGACGTAGGCCCGGCTCTCGCGCTCTGCTTCCTCGCGAGTCGCGAACGGGCCTTCGAGGGTGTTTTCCCGCGTGCTGAAAAAGTAGAAGCCGTTGACCGTACTGAACCGTTCGGCACGAAAGTGCGTGGTTTCAACGAGGTCCTGCGCACGCTTGCCGAACATGATGGGAATCCTGTGTAGGGTTCGATCTTTGACGTGGATCAGGTGTGTCCACCGCTGGCGCCATCGAGGAAGTACGAAGGCGCTGGCGGCGAGAGCTTAAAGCATTTCTTCGGGTCGCACCCACTGATCGAACTCGGATTCGCTCAGGTAACCCAGCGACAATGCGGATTCGCGCAGGGTCAGGCCTTCAGCGTAGGCCTTCTTGGCAATCTCGGCGGCTTTATCGTAGCCAATGTGCGGATTGAGCGCCGTGACCAGCATCAGCCCGCGCTCGAGGTGCTCGCCCATCTGCTGCGCATCCGGTACCAGGCCTGCCACGCAGTGCTCCTGGAAATTGCGGCAGCCATCGGCAAGCAGCTTGATCGATTGCAGCAGGTTATGGATGATCACCGGCTTGTAGACGTTGAGCTGCAGGTGACCCTGGCTTGCGGCGATGCCGATCACCACGTCATTGCCCATGACCTGGCAGGCGAGCATGGACAGTGCTTCGCACTGGGTTGGATTCACCTTGCCGGGCATGATGGAACTGCCTGGTTCATTGGCAGGCAACTTGATCTCGGCCAGTCCTGCACGGGGTCCGGAGCCCAGCAGACGGAAGTCATTGGCCAGTTTCATCAAGGCCACGGCGAGGGTCTTGAGTGCGCCCGACAAGCTGGTCAGGGCCTCATGGCCAGCCAATGCCGCGAACTTGTTCGGCGCGGTGACGAAGGGCAGCCCGGAGAGCGCCGCCAGTTCGGCGGCGATCGCTTCGCCGAAACCTTTGGGTGCATTGAGCCCGGTACCCACCGCCGTACCGCCCTGGGCCAGCTCGCATACCGCGGGGAGGGCGTTGCGGATGGCCTTCTGTGCGTACTCCAGCTGTGCCACATAGGCCGAGACTTCCTGGCCGAAGGTGATCGGCGTGGCGTCCATCATGTGCGTGCGACCGGTCTTGACCAGTTGCATATGTCGCCCGGCCAGTTCGGCCAGGCCCTCACCCAGCACGGCGATCGCCGGCAATAGATCGGCGTGCACGGCCTGGGCAGCAGCGATGTGCATGGCAGTGGGGAAGCAATCGTTGGAGCTCTGCGAGCGGTTGACGTGGTCGTTGGGATGCACTGGCGACTTACCGCCACGCCCCTTGCCGGCCAGTTCGTTGGCCCGACCGGCAATCACTTCGTTGACATTCATGTTGCTCTGGGTGCCGCTGCCCGTCTGCCAGACCACCAGAGGGAACTGATCGTCATGCTCGCCGGCGAGCACTTCGTTGGCGGCCTGCTCAATCAATCGAGCGATATCGGCCGGCAGATCGCCGTTGCGATCGTTGACCCGCGCGGCGGCCTTCTTGACCAGCGCCAGGGCGTGCGAAACCGGCAGCGGCATGCGTTCCTCGCCGATGGCGAAATTCACCAGCGAACGCTGGGTCTGGGCGCCCCAGTAGGCCTCTTCAGGAACTTCGACCTGTCCCAGGCTGTCTGTTTCGATACGACTCATGCTGTTCATGCTCCTTGTTGTCGATCTCGCGTCACACCCCGACGATGCACGGGCGGGTCTCGCTGCGGTTCACCGGCAGCCTTGGCTGTTAGGGTACGCACCCCGCTTCAGGTTCCATGAAACTGTACTTGCCGTTCGTAGCCCGGGGTTGAGTGACGCACGAACATGAGCGCAGAATGATCGTTTCTGGGGTTCTACCTCGCCTGCTAGATAAGGAAACTCGATGACTCGTTTTCGCGCCATCTGCACCGCGGCTGTTCTCGTCTGTGCCAGTGGCCAGGTCCTTGCCGACACCGCCAGCCACAACGCCAGCGCCGAAGCCTTCCTGATGATGGCTCATGCGGACAAGCTGGGTACACCGGTGTACATGCAAGTACAGCAAATGTTCGCCCAGCGCTTCGAGCAGACCAAGGCACCGGCCAGCAAGCAGGCCACCCTGGAAACCTACCAGGCCAAGGCCAACGCCGCGCTGGATCAAGCCATCGGCTGGCCGAAGCTCAAGCCTGACATGGTCAAGCTGTACACCAGCAACTTCTCCGAGCAGGAGCTCAAGGACCTGGTCAAGTTCTACCAGTCGCCACTGGGCAAGAAAGTCCTGGAAAAAATGCCGGCCGTGACCCAGCAGTCCGCCCAGCTGACCCAGCAGAAGCTGGAAAGCGCGGTACCCGTGGTCAACAACCTGCTGGCTGACATGACCAAGGAACTGGACCCACAGGGCGCTGCCAAGGCTGCTGCCGGTGCGGCCAAGCCTGCGAAGCCATAACGGAGTCGCTGGCGATGTCGATGAAGGAACGCATCGTGTCCACGCTGCAGATGCTGCAACCCGAGCATCTTGACGTGCTCGACGAGAGCCATATGCACAGCCGTGGCACCGAGACGCACTACAAGGCGGTTCTGGTCAGCGAACGTTTCGCCGGCCTGAACAGTGTCAAGCGCCACCAACTGGTGTATGGCACGCTCGGCGAGCTGATGGGCGAGTTCCATGCCCTGGCGTTGCATACCTACACGCCGCAGGAATGGGCGCAGGTCGGTGCTGCACCGGCGTCGCCCACCTGCGCCGGCGGTGGGCGCTGAGCCCTGAGCACTGGGCTTCGAAACTTGCTAGAATCCAGAACCCGCCATCGGCATGCCGCTGGCGGGTTTTTTCATTCAGGTACCCTTGAAACCAGTTCCCCGACCTGTCTCGTGACTTGTCCCCTGAAAACATACCGGTCCGGCCCTTGCGCGGTCGACCACCTGGAGCGTTTTACCCATGACCCAAGTGATCGTCGTGGCGGCACTGTACAAGTTCGTCACCTTGGAAAACTACGTCGAGATGCGTGAGCCGCTGCTGCAGGCCATGCTCGACAACGGCATCAAGGGCACCTTGTTGATTGCCGAAGAAGGCATCAACGGCACGGTGTCCGGCACCCGCGCAGGTATCGACGGGCTGCTGGCCTGGCTCAAGCTCGATCCGCGCATGGACGACATCGACCACAAGGAGTCCTACTGCGACGAACAGCCGTTCTATCGCACCAAGGTCAAGTTGAAGAAAGAAATCGTCACCCTCGGCGTACCCGGTGTGGATCCCAATCGTACGGTGGGTACCTATGTCGAGCCACAGGACTGGAATGCGTTGCTCGACGATCCTGAGGTCCTGCTGATCGATACCCGCAACGACTACGAGGTCGCCATCGGCACCTTTCAGGGCGCCGTGGACCCCAGGACCGCGTCGTTCCGTGAGTTCCCCGACTACATCAAGGCCCACTTCGACCCAGCCGTGCACAAGAAGGTCGCGATGTTCTGCACCGGCGGCATCCGCTGCGAAAAAGCCTCCAGCTACATGCTGGGCGAAGGGTTCGAAGAGGTCTATCACCTCAAGGGCGGCATTCTCAAATACCTGGAAGAGGTGCCCCAGCAGGAAAGCAAGTGGGAAGGCGACTGCTTCGTCTTCGACAATCGCGTTACCGTACGCCACGACCTCAGCGAAGGCGACTACGACCAATGCCACGCCTGCCGCACACCGATCAGTGTCGAAGACCGTGCCAGCGAGCACTATGTACCCGGCGTCAGTTGTCCGCATTGCTGGAACAGCCTGAGCGAGAAGACCCGCAAGAGCGCCATTGATCGTCAGAAACAGATCGAACTGGCTCGCGCGCGCAATCTGCCGCACCCTATCGGGCACAATTACCGCAAAGCCGCTCAGGACTGAGTCATGTCGCGCAACCGCCTGATCTACGTGATGGACCCGATGTGCTCCTGGTGCTGGGGCTTCGCTCCCGTGGCTCAGGCCCTGATCGATCAGGCCGAGGTCGCAGGGGTCAAGACCCACATCGTGGTAGGCGGGCTGCGCAGCGGCGGCGCGGCGTTGGAACCCACCACTCGCGATTACATCCTCGAGCACTGGCACGCCGTGCATGAGGCCACCGGTCAACCCTTCACGTTCGAAGGGGCCTTGCCAGCAGGCTTCGTCTACGACACTGAGCCGGCGTGCCGAGCGATCGTGGCGGTCCGCGAGCTGGCGCCCGACCTGGTGTGGCCGCTGGTCCAGCTGATCCAGCAGGCGTTCTACACCGAGCGCCTGGACGTAACCCAGCCAGCGCAACTGGCCAGCCTGGCCGAGCGGGCAGGGGTGCCGCGCATCGAATTCGTCGAGGCATTCGACAGCGATCACAGGGTGCAGACCACCCAGGCGGATTTCGCCTGGGCGCAGGGGTTGGGCATTGCAGGTTTCCCGACGCTGCTCGCCGAGCGGGAGGGTCAGCTGGCCTTGCTGACCAATGGTTATCGACCGCTGGCCGAGCTGTCGCCGCTGTTGGCCCGCTGGCTGGGACGTGCTGCCCATGCATGACCGCCCCGGCCCCGTCGGGGAGACAGGTTTACACGGGGCGGCAGACCGCCTGAGCTGGGGTGAAATTCGCCGCCTGGCCCTGCAGCACAAGCGGGCACTATGGACCGCCAATGGGGTGGCCGTGCTGGCCACCCTGTGCAGCGTGCCAATTCCGCTGCTGTTGCCGTTGCTGGTCGATGAAGTGCTGCTCGGCCACGCCGGCAGCGCCACACGGTGGATGAGCCAGGTGCTGCCCAGCGCCTGGCAGATCCCCGTCGGCTTCATCGGCCTCATGCTGGTGGTCAGTTTCACCCTGCGCTGCGGCGCGTTGCTGTTCAACGTCGTGCAGGCGAGGCTGTTCGCCGGACTGGCCAAGGACGTGGTCTATCGCTTGCGATTGCGCCTGATCGAGCGGCTCAAGCGCATCTCGCTCAGCGAATACGAAAGTCTGGGCAGCGGTACCGTCACCACGCACTTGGTCACCGACCTGGACACCCTCGACAAATTCGTCGGCGAAACCTTGAGTCGCTTTCTGGTCGCCATGCTGACCCTGGCAGGCACTGCGGGCATCCTGATGTGGATGCATTGGAAACTGGCGCTGCTGATCCTGCTGTTCAACCCCTTGGTGGTGTACGCCACAGTAGTACTGGGCAAGCACGTCAAGCACCTGAAAAAACTCGAGAACGACAGCACGGCGCGCTTTACCCAGGCACTCAGCGAAACCCTTGACGCCATCCAGGAAGTGCGGGCCAGCAATCGCCAGGGTTATTTCCTGGGGCGGCTGGGTCTGCGCGCTCGCGAAGTTCGCGACTTCGCCGTTGCCTCCATGTGGAAAAGCGACGCATCGGGCCGTGCCAGTGCGTTGTTGTTCCAGTTCGGCATCGACATCTTCCGCGCCGCTGCGATGCTCACGGTGCTGTTCTCCGACCTGAGCATCGGTCAGATGCTGGCGGTGTTCAGCTACCTCTGGTTCATGATCACGCCAGTCGAACAACTGCTGAACCTGCAATACGCCTACTACGCGGCAGGCGGGGCACTGAACCGGATTAATGAATTGCTCGCCCGTGCCGATGAACCCAGGTATGAGGGCGGCAGCGATCCGTTCCGCGACCGCGAGACGGTGGGTATCGACATTCGTGGCCTGAGCTTCGCCTACGCCGAAGACAAGGTACTGGACCGCCTGGACCTGTCCATCGCGGCCGGGGAAAAGGTCGCCATCGTCGGCGCCAGCGGAGGCGGCAAGAGCACCCTGGTGCAGTTGCTGCTCGGGCTTTACACGCCGCAGGCAGGAGAAGTGCGTTTCGGTGGCGCGCTGCAGCAGGCCATTGGTCTTGAGACCCTGCGCGATAACGTCGCGGTGGTGCTGCAGCATCCGGCACTGTTCAACGATACCATTCGCGCCAACCTGACCATGGGGCGCGATGTCAGCGACCACGCATGTTGGGACGCCTTGCGGATCGCCCAGTTGGACGGCACCGTACGGGAAATGCCGCAGGGGCTGGACAGCATCGTAGGCCGCTCGGGGGTGCGCCTTTCCGGAGGCCAGCGTCAGCGCCTGGCGATTGCCCGGATGGTGCTCGCCGAACCCAAGGTGGTCATCCTCGACGAGGCCACTTCGGCACTCGATGCGGCCACCGAGTACAACCTGCATCAGGCCCTCGGGCGCTTCCTGAGAGGACGCACTACATTGATCATTGCCCACCGGCTGTCTGCGGTGAAACAGGCCGACCGCGTACTCGTATTCGACGGCGGCCGGATCGCCGAAGATGGCGACCACCAGCAACTCATCGCGGAGGGCGGGTTGTATGCGCGTCTGTACGGTTATCTGCAGCAGGTTTGATTCGCCCCTGGCGTCACGACGAGCTATGGAAAAAACATTCGACGCCGAAGAAAACGGTGCCGGTCCTTTCCGAAACTAGCCTAAAGTGTGCCAGCGGTGATTGAAGTTCTGACTTGGACGTTGCCTGGATTGCTGAAGCAAGGAACCTCATGAAGCACACGCAGACTCTCGATACGCCGAGATTACTGGGGATCGTCTGGCCATTTATCGCCGTGGTGGGATTGATGGCAATGCTGGGTTGCATCAGCCTTTACGCACTGTCCGCAGTGCGTAGTTATGTCGCGGGCGAAAGTTTCTGGTCCAAGGGTCAGAAAGACGCGATCTACTACCTCAACCTGTATGCCGACAGCCGGGATGAAGACGTTTTCCAGAAATACCTGCGGGCCATCGCCATTCCCCAGGGCGGTCATCAACTGCGCCTGGCCCTGGATCAGCCCGAGCCGGATCTGGCAGCGGCGCGGGCGGGCATTCTGAAGGGTAACAATCACCCCGACGACATGCAGAACATCATCTGGCTATACCGTCACTTCAGCGATGTCAGCTACATGTCCAGGGCCATTGCGCACTGGAAGACCGGTGACACCTACCTGGTCCAGCTCGACGAACTGGCGCAGCGCATGCACGCCGCACAGCAGGCCGGCACCGCAACCGAAGCGGACATGGCGCGCTGGAAACACCAGATCATGACCATCAACGACGCGGTCACACCCGCCGCCATGGCCTTCAGTGTGGCCCTGGGCGAAGGCTCGCGTGCGGTGCAATACCTGTTGGTGGTGAGCAATCTGCTGGTCGCCTTGCTGCTGATCGTGCTCGCGCTGTGGCGCACGCACAAGCTGCTCAATCAGCGCCATGCCTTTGCCTATGCGCTGCAGCTGGAAAAAGATCGCGCCCAGGTGACCTTGGCATCGATTGGCGACGGGGTGATCACTACCGATGTCGAAGGCGCGATTCTCTACATGAACCCGGCCGCCGAACGTCTCACCCATTGGAATGCCGACCAGGCCGTTGGGTTGCCGCTGGCGGCGCTGTTCAATCTGCTCGACGAGAACGCCGAGAAGGACAGCTTCACCCTTATCGACCACATCGTCAGCGGCGACCTGCGCGGCGGCAGCGAGCACGCCAAGTTGATCCAGCGTCTGGACGGCAGCACGGTCTCGGTGACGCTGGTAGGCGCCCCCATCCAGACCGACCAGCACATCAGCGGGACCGTGCTGGTCCTGCACGACATGACCCAGGAACGTCAGTACATCGCCAACCTTTCCTGGCAGGCCACCCACGATGCATTGACCGGATTGGCCAATCGCCGCGAATTCGAGTTCCGCCTCGAACAGGCCCTTACCGCGCTGCAACGCTATCCGGGTTGTCACTCCCTGATGTTCCTGGACCTGGACCAGTTCAAGCTGGTCAACGACACCTGTGGCCATGCCGCAGGCGACGAACTGCTCCGCCACATCTGTGCGTTGCTGCAATCCGGGCTGCGCGAGGGCGATACCCTGGCGCGTCTGGGTGGGGACGAATTCGGTATTCTCATCGAGAACTGCTCCACCAGTGAATCGGAGAAGCTCGCCGAAACGCTGCGCCAGACCGTGCAAAACCTGCATTTCGTGTGGAAAGGTCGGCCTTTCGTGACCACCGTAAGCGTCGGCATGGTGCACCTGACCCAGGCACCGATCACCCTCGAAGCTTCGATGCGCGCCGCCGACATGGCCTGCTACCTGGCCAAGGAACGGGGCCGTAACCGGGTCCAGGTCTACCATGCCGCCGATAGCGAGCTGACCGTGCGGGTCGACGAAATGGCCTGGGTTCAGCGCCTGCACATGGCCCTGGAAGAAAACCGCTTCTGTCTCTATGCACAGGAAATCGCCGCGCTGGGCATACAGGACGGCCCACCGGGTGGACACATCGAGATTCTCCTGCGCCTGAGCGATGAAACCGGTCGCATCATCATGCCCGACGTGTTCATTCCAGCCGCCGAGCGCTACGGCTTGATGACCGCCCTCGACCGGTGGGTGGTGCAGAATGTATTCAAGGTGGTACGCCAGACCCTGGATCAGCCCGATCAGGGCCCCTTGGCGGTCTGCGCCATCAACTTGTCGGGGATCAGCATAGGCGACGAGGAGTTTCTCGAGTTCCTGCGAGAACAATTTCGCCTGTACGCGATTCCAGCCGAATTAATATGTTTCGAGATCACCGAGACCAGCGCGATTGCAAATCTCGGTAGCGCGATCCGATTTATCAATGAATTGAAGAGCTTAGGATGTCATTTTGCCCTCGATGACTTCTGTGCCGGTATGTCCTCTTTTGCCTATTTGAAACATTTACCTGTCGATTATTTGAAAATCGATGGCAGCTTCGTTAAAGATATGTTGGACGACCCGATCAATCGGGCGATGGTGGAAGTGATCAACCATATTGGCCACGTCATGGGCAAGCGCACCATTGCCGAGTTTGTCGAGACGCCTCTGATAGAACAGGCCTTGCTGGAAATTGGTGTGGACTACGCACAGGGATACTTGATCGAGCGACCGCAGGTATTTACCTGTGACAGTCTGCGCCGGCATCTGGGCAGACTGCGGCCGTCGCGATTCGGGGTTCCCGACACTTTCCGATAAGGGCAATTTGCCGCTGTTCTTCACTCAATTAAATGGAGGTTTGCCAGTGAACGATCCTTTTATTCGACTGGGTCCGCTGATGGACGCAAAGAGTTATCCCGAATGGGCACAGAAACTCATCGAAGACTGTGCGCCGAACAAGCGGCGGGTTGTCGAGCATGAAGTCTATGCACGAATGCGCGACAACCAGCTGAGCTCGCGCACCATGCGCCACTACCTGATCGGCGGCTGGCCGGTGGTGGAGCAATTCTCGCTGTACATGGCGCAGAACCTGACCAAGACCCGCTTCGCCCGGCATCCGGGCGAGGACATGGCGCGGCGCTGGTTGATGCGCAATATTCGCGTCGAGCTCAACCATGCCGATTACTGGGTACACTGGAGCCAGGCCCATGGCGTCAGCCTGCAGGACCTCATCGCCCAGGATGTGCCGGCCGAGCTGCATGCGCTCAGCCATTGGTGCTGGCAGAGCTGCGCCACCGATTCGCTGGCGGTTGCCATGGCGGCGACCAACTATGCTATCGAAGGGGCCACCGGCGAGTGGTCGGCGGTGGTCTGTGCCGACGACACCTATGCCCAGGCGTTTCCCGAGCAGAACCGCAAGCGCGCCATGCGCTGGTTGAGCCTGCACGCCCAGTACGACGATGAGCATCCATGGGAAGCCCTGGAAATCATCTGCACGCTGATCGGCAATCACGCCACCGAAGCGCAGCAGACCGAACTGCGCAACGCCATCTGCAAGAGCTACGACTTCATGTTCCTGTTCTTGGAACGCTGCATGGCGCTGGAGCAGCAACGTACCACCACACTGGACAACAGAGTGGTGGCGTAAGGCTCGTAGCGGTCTGATGCAACACTAGCAGGGCCGCCTCAGGCGGCGCCATGGTTACGCGACAGGCTGGCTGGCCGGTCGTGGCACGGGATGGCGCCTGTCCTGAGGACACATTTCACTGGGCGTCGAACGCCTGGCCATTGATCCCGGCACTGTCGGGTCCCATCAGATACAGGTACACCGGCATGATCTGTTCGGGTAGCGGATTGCGGCCCGGGTCCTCGGCCGGGTAGGCCTGCGCGCGCATCGCCGTGCGTGTTCCGCCGGGGTTGATGCTATTGGCGCGTGCGGCGCTGACACCTTCCAATTCGTCGGCCAGGGTCTGCATCAAGCCCTCGGTGGCGAACTTCGACACGCCATAGGCGCCCCAGTGCGCACGTCCCTTGCGACCGACGCTGCTCGAGGTGAACACCACCGAGCCATCTTCGGCCTGCTTGAGCAGGGGCAGCAGTGCGCGAGTGAGCATGAAGGTCGCATTCACGTTGACCTGCATCACCTGGATGAATTCGTCGTCGGGCAGCACGTCCAGGGGCGTTCGCGGACCGATGATCGAGGCGTTGTGCAGCAGCCCGTCGAGGCGGCCGAATGTTTTCTCGATCATCTGCGCCAGTTCGGCGTACTGCGCGGTGTGTGCGCTGTGCAGATCGAACGGGATAACCACCGGCTGGGGATGCCCGGCCGCTTCGATCTCGTCATACACGGCCGTCAGGTTGGACTCGGTCTTGCCCAGCAACAGCACGATAGCGCCGTGGGCAGCATAGGTTTTCGCGGCGGCGGCGCCGATGCCGCGGCCGGCACCGGTGACCAGTATGACGCGCCCGGCCAGCAGGTCGGGGCGGGCTGAGTAATCGAACATGGGATCTCCTGAAAAAAGGTGGCTCAGCAGCCGCAGAGGGCCTGGTCCAGCACGCGGCGCAGGTCGGACGGGTGGTCCACCACCACATCGGCACCCCAGTGATCGGGGTTGTCGTTGGGGTGAATGTAGCCGTAGCGCACCGCTGCAGTCTTGGTCCCGGCATCGCGGCCTGATTCGATATCGCGCAGATCGTCACCAACGAACAGCACGCTGGCCGGGTCCAGCTCGAGCTTGCTGCAGGCCAGCAGCAGCGGTTCGGGGTCCGGCTTGCTGCGGGTCACATGGTCGGGGCAGATGAGTATTGCCGAACGTTGTGCCAGCCCCAGTTGCTGCATGATGGGTTCGGCGAAGCGCAGCGGCTTGTTGGTCACTACGCCCCAGATCAGCCTGGCCTGCTCGATGTCGGCGAGCAGTTGCGCCATGCCGTCGTACAGGTGGCTGTGCACTGCGCAGCCGTCCTGATAGCGTTCGAGGAATTCCAGGCGCAGCGTTTCGAACTCCGGCGCCTGCGGCGACAGGTCGAACGCAGCCTGGACCATGGCCTTGGCGCCGCCGGAAATCACGTCGCGTACCCGTTGCTCGTCGATGGGCGGTAGTTGGCGCGCAGCGCGCATGGCCTGGCAGATGGCGATGAAGTCCGGCGCGGTGTCGAGCAACGTGCCGTCCATGTCGAAGAGTACCGCTCGAAGGCGCATGCTCATTCCTCGCGAAGGGTCTGGATCATGTAGTTGACGTCGACGTCCGCGGCCAGCTTGTAGTGCTTGGTCAGCGGGTTGTAGGTCAGGCCGATGATGTCCTTGACGGTCAGTCCGGCCTCGCGGCTCCAGGCACCGAGCTCGGAAGGGCGGATGAATTTCTTGAAGTCATGGGTGCCGCGCGGCAGCAGCTTCATGATGTATTCGGCGCCGATGATCGCGAACAGGTACGCCTTGGGGTTGCGGTTGATGGTCGAGAAGAACACCTGGCCACCGGGTTTGACCATGCGGAAACAGGCGCGGATGACCGACGAAGGGTCCGGCACGTGCTCGAGCA
This sequence comes from Pseudomonas sp. PS01301, assembly GCF_029960215.1. Classification (NCBI taxonomy): domain Bacteria; kingdom Pseudomonadati; phylum Pseudomonadota; class Gammaproteobacteria; order Pseudomonadales; family Pseudomonadaceae; genus Pseudomonas; species Pseudomonas sp. PS01301. Next base: position 103,176 of record NZ_JASCPM010000007.1, read on the forward strand.
TTTCCAGGCAGGTGACCACGTCGAATTTTTGCGGGCATTCGGCTGACAGGGCTTCGGCAGTGATCTGGCGGTATTCCACTTCCACGCCGGATTCGAGCTGGTGCAGGCGAGCGACCGCCAGTGGCGCCTCGCCCATGTCGATGCCGGTCACCTTGGCGCCGCGCAGGGCCATGGCCTCGCTGAGGATGCCGCCGCCGCAACCGACGTCCAGCACCTGCTTGCCCGCCAGGTTGACGCGCTCGTCGATCCAGTTGACGCGCAATGGATTGATGTCGTGCAGCGGCTTGAACTCGCTGTTGCGATCCCACCAGCGGTGCGCCAAGGCTTCGAACTTGGCGATTTCAGCGTGGTCGACGTTGCTCATTGGGTGTCCTCTAAACGTTGTGATTCCAGAATTCGAGAGTGCCGGGGTCTTCAGCCTTCATTGCCCTGCGGCAATGCGCTCGCCCCAGGCGCCGGCCATGTCGCGCAGCCTGTTTTCGTCCAGGCGCGTCAGTCGGCCTTCGTCAAGCAAGTGTTTGCCCGCCACCCACACATGGCGGACGCAATTGCGGCCGCTGGCATAGATCAATTGCGACACCGGGTCGTACACCGGTTGCTGGGCCAGTCCGGACAGGTCGAAGGACGCCAGGTCCGCCGCCTTGCCAATTTCCAGCGAACCGATGTTCGCTTCCATGCCCAGCGCGCGGGCGCCGTTGAGGGTGGCCATGCGCAGCGCGCGATGGGCATCCAGCGCAGTCGCCGAACCCGCCACGGCCTTGGCCAGCAGCGCTGCGGTGCGTGTGTCGCCGAGCAGGTCGAGGCTGTTGTTGCTGGCGGCACCGTCGGTGCCCACTGCCACATTGACCCCGGCCTGCCAGAGTTTTTCCACCGGACAGAAGCCACTGGCCAGCTTGAGGTTGGACAGCGGGCAATGCACGACGTTGCTGTTGCTTTCCACCAGCAAGGCGAGGTCGTCGTCATTCACCTGGGTCATGTGCACCGCTTGGAAGCGCGGGCCCAGCAAGCCGAGGCGGGCCAGCCTGGCCAGTGGGCGCTCGCCGCTTTGTTGGAGGGCATCATGCACTTCGCCGGCGGTTTCATGGACGTGCATCTGGATGGCGGCATCCAGCTCATCGGCCAGCACGCGGACCTTCTCCAAGTTCTCGTCGCTCACCGTGTAGGGCGCATGGGGGCCGAAGGCAATGCTCACGCGGGCATGGTGCTTGAGATCGTTGAACAGCTCGACGCCCTTGTGCAGCGCCTCGTCGGCATCCCGCGCGCCGGGGATTGGGAAATTCAGCACCGGCACGCTGATCTGGGCGCGCATGCCGCTGGCGTGCACCCGCTCGGCGGCCACTTCGGGAAAGAAGTACATGTCCGAAAAACAGGTGATGCCGCCCTGCAGCTGCTCGGCGATGGCCAGGTCGGTGCCGTCGCGCACGAACGCCTCGCTGACCCAGCGGGCCTCGGCGGGCCAGATGTGGCGTTCGAGCCAGGTCATCAGTGGCAGATCGTCGGCCAGGCCGCGGAACAAGGTCATGGCCGCGTGACCATGGGCATTGACCAGCCCCGGCGCGAGCAGTTGCCCAGGCAACTCGCGGATTTCCCGTGCCTGCAGCCGGGCAGCTGCGCTGCGCGGGCCAATGAAGACGATCTGCCCATCACGGATGCCCAAGGCATGCTCCTGAAGCACGACACCGGCGGGCTCGACCGGTACCAGCCAGGTTGGCAGCAACAGCAGGTCCAGGGCGGTATCGACGTCGAGCATGGCAAGTTCCGGGCTTGTGCAGGTGGTGGCGAAGTATACCCGAGCGTCTTGGACGGGGGCTCGCTATAATCGAGCGCTTTTGGCGTCTGAGTACGGAGTTGGGGCATGCGTGATCGATTGTTGGCGGCGGAACGGGTCAAAGCCGTTGATTGGCGAGGTGACGCGTTGCACCTGATCGACCAGCGTGCGCTTCCGGGTCAGGAAGTCTGGCGCGCTTTCGCCGATGCGCCCGGCGTCGCCGGCGCGATCCGCTCAGGCGTGGTGTCCGGGGCTTCGGCGGTCGCCATCTGCGCTGCCTATGCCGTGGTGCTCGCCGCGCGACTGCACCGCACCGCCGCAGCCGACTGGCGTGCCGCGCTGGACCAGGATTTGCGCCTGCTGGCGGCGATCCGCCCGACCACGGCCCATCTGTTCTGGGCGCTGGAGCGCATGCGCGAACGTCTGGGCCGAGTGCGCGCCGACGAAGACCCGGTGCCGGCTCTGGAAGCCGAAGCCCTGGCCATTCACCAGAGTGATCGCGAAGCCAATCTGACCATGGCCCAGTTGGGCGTGGACGTGATCCGCCGGCACCAAGGCAATCTGCAGGCCGTGCTGACCCATGCCAGTGCCGGCGCGCTGGCCAGCGGCGGCTTCGGTACGGCGCTCGGGGTGGTGCGCGGGGCCTTCCATGAAGGCATGCTCGAGCGTGTCTATGCCGATGAAACCCGGCCTGGGCTACAAGGCTCGCGTCTGTTGGCCTGGGAGTTGTCCAGCGAGGACATCCCGGTGACCGTGACGGCCGATTCGGCGGCGGCGCACCTGATGAAGAGCAAAGGCATCACCTGGGTGATCGTCGGCGCTGAGCGGATTGCGGCCAATGGCGATATCGCCGGCCCGATCGGCACCTATCAGCTGGCGGTCTGCGCCATGCATCACGGTGTTCGGTTCATGGTCGTGGCCAGCAGCGCGGCGATCGACCTGGCCCTGGAAAGCGGCGAAGACATTCCCTTGCTCGAACGCGATGGTCGCGAATTGCTGGAAGAGGCCGGAACGCGCGTCGGCGCGGACGTCGATGCATTCAATCCGATCCACGACGTGACCCCAGCCGATCTGATCGACGTGATCGTCACCGAAAAAGGCATCGTCGAACGACCCGATGCGGCGAAGCTGGCGCAATTGATGTGCCGTCGGCGCCTGCATTGAATTCGCCGCAGTGGCAAAACGCTCGCTTTTTTCCTCAAGAAAGGTCTGCAAGCGCCGCAGCGCCATGCCAGAGGCTCGATACGACTCGATCAAGGGTCCTGTCAGGGTTTAAGGGGATAGGTGTCTGACGGCGATTGTGCTAACATCCGGCGGTTTTCGGGGGTGCATCGAGGTGCTCCCCCAGCGCCGTCGGTCCAAGGCGTAACTCGTTGATTTGTCGTAAGTCGCCGTTGGCATCGGCCAGCGGTGGCAAGCTTCGTTCTTCTCACAGGGAGGCAACGGAGTTTCACCAGAAAAAGGAATCAGGCTTCTCATGGGCGAACTGGCCAAAGAAATCCTCCCGGTCAATATCGAAGACGAGCTGAGACAGTCCTACCTCGACTACGCCATGAGCGTGATCGTGGGTCGTGCACTGCCTGATGCACGTGATGGCTTGAAGCCCGTGCATCGCCGCGTTCTGTTTGCGATGAGTGAACTGGGCAACGATTGGAACAAACCCTACAAGAAGTCGGCCCGTGTGGTCGGTGACGTGATCGGTAAGTACCACCCGCACGGTGATACCGCGGTCTACGACACCATCGTGCGCATGGCCCAGCCATTCTCCCTGCGCTACCTGCTGGTGGACGGCCAGGGCAACTTCGGCTCCGTGGACGGCGACAACGCTGCGGCCATGCGATACACCGAAGTGCGCATGACCAAGCTAGCCCACGAGCTGCTGGCCGACCTGCACAAGGAAACCGTCGACTGGGTGCCCAACTACGACGGCACCGAGCTGATCCCGGCGGTCATGCCGACGCGTATCCCCAACCTGCTGGTCAACGGCTCCAGCGGTATCGCCGTGGGCATGGCGACCAACATTCCGCCGCACAACCTGGGCGAAGTGCTCGACGGCTGCCTGGCGGTCATCGACAACCCGGACGTCACCATCGATGAACTGATGCAGTTCATCCCCGGCCCCGACTTTCCGACCGCCGCCATCATCAACGGTCGCCAGGGCATCATCGAGGCCTACCGCACCGGCCGCGGCCGCATCTACATGCGCGCCCGCTCGCACGTCGAGGACATCGACAAGGTCGGTGGTCGCCAGCAGATCGTCGTCACCGAGCTGCCGTACCAGTTGAACAAGGCCCGCCTGATCGAGAAGATTGCCGAACTGGTGAAAGAGAAGAAGCTCGAAGGCATCTCCGAGCTGCGCGACGAGTCCGACAAGGACGGCATGCGTATCGTCATCGAACTGCGCCGCGGTGAAGTGCCGGAGGTGATCCTCAACAACCTCTATGCACAGACCCAACTGCAGGCCGTGTTCGGTATCAACATCGTCGCCCTGATCGACAACCGTCCACGCATCCTCAATCTCAAGGACCTGCTCGAAGCCTTCGTGCGCCACCGCCGCGAAGTCGTCACCCGTCGCACCGTGTTCGAGCTGCGCAAGGCGCGCGAGCGTGGGCACATTCTCGAAGGCCAGGCGGTCGCGCTGTCCAACATCGATCCGGTCATCGCCCTGATCAAGGCCTCGCCGACCCCGTCCGAAGCCAAGGAAGCGCTGGTCAGCACGCCGTGGGAATCCAGCGCCGTGGTGGCCATGGTCGAGCGTGCCGGCGCCGAGTCCTCGCGTCCGGAAAACCTCGATCCGCAGTACGGTCTGCGCGACGGCAAGTATTTCCTCTCGCCGGAACAGGCCCAGGCCATCCTCGAGTTGCGCCTGCATCGCCTGACAGGTCTGGAGCACGAGAAGCTGCTGGCCGAGTACCAGGAGATCCTCAACCAGATCGCCGAGCTGATCCGCATCCTCAACAGCGCCGAGCGCCTGATGGAAGTGATCCGCGAGGAGCTGGAACTGATCCGCGCCGAATACGGCGACGTGCGCCGTACCGAGATTCTCGACTCGCGTCTGGACCTGACCCTGGGTGACATGATCCCGGAAGAAGAGCGCGTGGTGACCATTTCCCACAGCGGCTATGCCAAGACCCAGCCACTGTCCGCCTACCAGGCCCAGCGCCGTGGCGGCAAGGGCAAGTCGGCCACCGGCGTCAAGGACGAGGACTACATCTCGCACCTGCTGGTCGCCAACAGCCACGCCACGCTGCTGCTGTTCTCCAGCAAGGGCAAGGTGTACTGGCTCAAGACCTACGAAATTCCCGAGGCCTCCCGTGCCGCCCGCGGGCGTCCGCTGGTCAACCTGCTGCCGCTGGATGATGGCGAGTACATCACCACCATGCTGCAGATCGACCTTGAGGCCCTGCAGGCCACCGCCGGTGCCGACGAAGAGCTGGATGACGCCGACGACACCGTGCTCGAAGGCGAGATCGTCGAGCCGGAGGAAGTCGTCGAGGCCGCCGAAGGCGAAGACGGTGACACCCCCGAGCTGGTGGCCGAGCCGACCGGTGCCTACATCTTCATGGCGACCGCATTCGGTACCGTCAAGAAGACCCCGTTGGCCCAGTTCGCCCGTCCGCGCTCCAGCGGCCTCATCGCGCTCAAGCTCAAGGAAGGCGACACCCTGATCGCCGCTGCCATCACCGACGGCGCCAAGGAAGTCATGCTGTTCTCCGATGCCGGCAAGGTGATCCGCTTCGCCGAAGGCGTCGTGCGCCAGATGGGCCGTGGCGCTCGCGGTATTCGTGGCATGCGTCTGGGCAAGGGTCAGCAACTGATCTCCATGCTGATCCCCGAATCCGGTGCACAGATCCTCACCGCTTCGGAGCGCGGCTTCGGCAAGCGCACGCCGCTGAGCAAGTTCCCTCGTCGCGGTCGCGGCGGCCAGGGCGTGATCGCCATGGTCACCAAGGAACGCAACGGCAAGCTGATCGGTGCGATCCAGTCCCAGGAAGGCGAAGAGATCATGCTCATTTCCGACCAGGGCACGCTGGTGCGTACCCGCGTCGGTGAAGTGTCGAGCCTTGGCCGAAACACCCAGGGTGTGACCCTGATTAAGCTGATCACCGACGAGAAGCTGGTGGGCCTGGAGCGGGTTCAGGAGCCATCGGAAGTCGAGGAAGATGAGCTGGAAGAAGGTGTCGAAGGCGTTGAAGGTGTCGAAGCTGTAGAGCCGGACGATTCCGAATTGGCTCAGGGTGACGTCGAGCCAGATGCCGCGGACGAAACGCCCGAGGAGTAAGCTGTAGGGCAGTAGATCGGCGGTGTGCCCTTCGCGGGCAGAGCCCCGCTCCCACAGGATTAGTGAACACTTGTGGGAGCGGGGCGGGCGGCGAGCCCTCTGTCCACGAAGGGCGCACCGCCGATCTTCCGACAGACACACCCGGGTCAGCCCCGAATTCAAGCAGAGCGAGAGTGGATGTGAGCAATCGAGCCTTTAACTTCTGCGCAGGCCCCGCCGCGCTTCCCGAAGCCGTACTGCAGCGCGCCCAGGCTGAAATGCTGAACTGGCGTGGCAAGGGTCTCTCGGTGATGGAAATGAGCCATCGCAGCGAGGACTACACCGCCATCGCCGAAAAGGCCGAACAGGACCTGCGCGATCTGCTTGGCGTCCCGTCCAACTACAAGGTGCTGTTCCTGCAGGGCGGTGCCAGCCAGCAGTTCGCCGAGATCCCCCTGAACCTGCTCCCCGAAGGCGGTACGGCGGACTACGTCGAAACCGGCATCTGGTCGAAGAAGGCCATCGAGGAAGCCCGTCGCTACGGCAATGTCAACGTCGCGGCCAGTGCCAAACCCTACGACTACCAGGCCATTCCCGGCCAGAACGAGTGGACACTGACGCCCGGCGCGGCCTACGTGCACTACGCGTCGAACGAAACCATCGGCGGCCTGCAGTTCGACTGGATTCCGCAGACCGGCGACACCCCGCTGGTGGTCGACATGTCCTCGGACATTCTCTCGCGGCCCGTCGACGTCTCCCAGTTCGGCCTCATCTACGCCGGTGCGCAGAAGAACATCGGCCCCAGCGGCCTGGTCGTGGTCATCGTGCGCGACGACCTGCTGGGCAAGGCCCGCAGCGCCTGTCCGACCATGCTCGACTACAAGATCGCGGCCGACAACGGCTCGATGTACAACACGCCTGCGACCTACTCCTGGTACCTCTCGGGCCTGGTGTTCGAGTGGCTCAAGGAGCAGGGCGGCGTTGCCGCCATGGAAGCGCGCAACCGGGCCAAGAAAGACCGCCTGTACGGCTTCATCGACGCCAGCGCGTTCTACAGCAACCCGATCTCGGTCAACGCCCGGTCGTGGATGAACGTACCGTTCCGCCTGGCCGACGAGCGTCTGGACAAGGCGTTCCTGGCCGGCGCCGACGCGCGCGGCCTGCTCAACCTCAAGGGTCACCGTTCGGTCGGTGGCATGCGCGCCTCCATCTACAACGCCCTGGGCCTTGACGCCATCGAAGCGCTGGTCGACTACATGGCGGAGTTCGAAAAGGAAAACGGCTGATGTCCGAACATGAACTCAAGGCCCTGCGGGTCCGCATCGACAGCCTCGACGAAAAGATCCTCGAGCTGATCAGCGATCGCGCCCGCTGTGCCGAAGAAGTCGCACGGGTCAAGATGGCGGCGCTGGCCGAAGGCGAGGTGCCGGTGTTCTACCGGCCCGAGCGCGAGGCGCAGGTGCTCAAGCGCGTGATGGAACGCAACAAGGGGCCGCTGAGCAACGAGGAAATGGCGCGTCTGTTCCGCGAAGTCATGTCCTCCTGCCTGGCCCTGGAAAACCCGCTGAAGGTGGCCTACCTGGGTCCGGAGGGCACCTTCACCCAGGCCGCTGCGATGAAGCATTTCGGCCATGCGGTGATCAGCAAGCCGATGGCCGCGATCGACGAGGTGTTCCGCGAAGTGGTCGCTGGCGCCGTGAATTTCGGCGTGGTGCCGGTGGAGAATTCCACCGAAGGCGCGGTGAACCACACCCTCGACAGCTTCCTCGAGCACGACATGGTGATCTGCGGCGAGGTCGAGTTGCGCATCCACCATCACCTGCTGATCGGCGACAACACCAAGACCGACAGCATCACTCGCATCTACTCCCACGCACAGTCCCTGGCGCAATGCCGCAAGTGGCTGGACGCGCACTACCCGAACGTGGAGCGCATCGCGGTGGCCAGCAACGCCGAGGCGGCCAAGCGGGTCAAGGGCGAATGGAATTCGGCGGCCATCGCCGGCGACATGGCGGCCGGCCTGTATGGCCTGGAGCGCCTGGCCGAAAAGATCGAGGACCGTCCGGACAACGCCACGCGGTTCCTGATCATCGGCAACCAGGAAGTGCCGCCGACCGGCGACGACAAGACCTCGGTCATCGTGTCCATGAGCAACCGCCCCGGTGCGCTGCACGAGCTGCTGGTGCCGTTCCATGACAACGGCATCGACCTGACACGCATCGAGACGCGTCCGTCGCGCAGCGGCAAGTGGACCTACGTGTTCTTCATCGACTTCATCGGCCACCATCGCGACCCGTTGATCAAGGGCGTGCTGGAACAGATCAGTCAGGAAGCCGTGGCACTCAAGGTGCTCGGCTCGTACCCCAAAGCGGTTCTCTAACAGAAGGGTTAGCACGCATGACCGATTTCCTTGCCCTGGCCCAGACTGGTGTTCAACAGCTGTCCCCGTACGTTCCCGGCAAACCGGTGGATGAACTGGCCCGAGAGCTGAACATGGACCCGGCCAGCATCATCAAGCTGGCCAGCAACGAGAACCCGTTGGGCGCAAGCCCCAAGACCCGTGCCGCGATCGAGCGCGAGCTGGCCGAACTCACGCGCTACCCCGATGGCAACGGTTTCGACCTCAAGACCCTGCTGGCTCGGCAGTGCCGCGTGCAGATCGACCAGGTGACCCTGGGCAACGGCTCCAACGACATTCTCGAACTGGTCGCCCGCGCCTATTTGGCCCCCGGCCTGAACGCCGTGTTCAGCGAGCATGCATTCGCCGTCTATCCGCTGGTCGTGCAGGCCGTGAACGCCGGCGCGCGGGTCGTCCCGGCCAAGCAGTTCGGCCATGACCTGCCCGCGATGCTGGCAGCGATCGACGACAAGACCCGTATCGTGTTTCTGGCCAACCCGAACAACCCGACCGGGACCTGGTTCGGACCGCAGGCGCTGGAAGACTTTCTGGCGGCGGTTCCGCCCAGCGTGCTGGTGGTGCTCGACGAGGCCTATATCGAATACGCCGTGGGCGGCGACTTGCCCGACGGCCTGGACTACCTGGCACGCTACCCCAACCTGCTGGTGTCGCGTACGTTCTCCAAGGCCTATGGCCTGGCCGCGCTGCGCGTGGGTTACAGCCTGTCTTCTGCCACTATTGCCGACGTGCTCAATCGCGTGCGCCAGCCGTTCAACGTGAACAGCCTGGCGCTGGCTGCCGCGTGCGCCGCGCTGACCGACACCGAATATCTGCAGCGCAGCCGCGAACTCAACAGCGCCGGCATGCAGCAGTTGGAAGCCGGTTTCACCGAGCTGGGTCTGCAGTGGATCCCGTCCAAGGGCAACTTCATTGCCGTGGACGTGGGTCGCGACGCCGGTCCGGTGTTTCAGGGGCTGCTGCGCGAGGGCGTGATCGTGCGCCCGGTGGCCGGTTATGGCATGCCCAATCACCTGCGCGTGACCATCGGCCTGGCCGAAGAAAACAGCCGCTTCCTGGAGGCACTGCGCCAGGTGCTGGCTCGTGTCTGATTTCACGCAATTGCAACCGGGCGCTGCCAGAATAGGCCGCCTGGTGGTAGTGGGATTGGGACTGATTGGCGGCTCCTTCGCCAAAGGCATCAAGCAAAGCGGCCTGGCCGATGAAGTGGTCGGGGTCGATCTCGATCCACGTTCCTGCCAGCGCGCCGTCGAGCTGGGTGTGGTGGACCGCTGTGAGGCGGAGCTTGCCAAGGCCTGTGTGGGCGCCGATGTGATCCAGTTGGCAGTACCGATCCTGGGCATGGAGAAACTGCTGGCGGCGCTGGCTCGACTCGATCTGGGTCGGGCGGTGATCACCGATGTCGGCAGCGCCAAGGGCAATGTGGTGCGAGCTTATCGTGACGCTTTCGGCGGTGACCTCTCACGCTTCGTGCCGGGCCATCCGATCGCCGGTTCCGAGCAGAGCGGGGTGGAGGCAGCCAATGCCGAGTTGTTCAAGCGGCACAAGGTGATCCTCACGCCGCTGGCCGAAACCTCGCCCCAGGCGCTGGCCCGGGTCGACGGCCTGTGGCGCGCCCTGGGGGCGGACGTGGAGCACATGCAGGTCGAGCGCCATGACGAGGTGCTTGCCGCCACCAGCCACCTGCCGCACCTGCTGGCGTTCGGTCTGGTAGATTCGTTGGCCAAGCGCAGTGAAAACCTGGAAATCTTCCGCTACGCTGCGGGCGGTTTCCGCGATTTCACCCGAATCGCCGGCAGCGATCCGGTCATGTGGCACGACATCTTCCTCGCCAACCGCGAGGCAGTTTTGCGCACACTCGATACATTTCGCAGCGATCTCGACGCCTTGCGCGACGCGGTCGATGCAGGGGATGGGCATCACCTGCTGGGCGTGTTCACACGCGCCAGGGTGGCCCGCGAGCATTTCAGTAAAATCCTGGCCCGTCGGGCCTATGTGGACGCTATGAACTCCAATGACGACCTGATCTTCCTGGGCAAACCCGGCGGCAGCCTCAATGGCCGCATCCGCGTACCGGGCGACAAATCCATCTCGCACCGTTCGATCATGCTCGGCTCGCTGGCCGAAGGCACCACCGAAGTCGAAGGCTTCCTTGAAGGCGAGGACGCTCTGGCGACCTTGCAGGCCTTCCGCGACATGGGCGTGGTCATCGAAGGCCCGAACCAGGGCCGCGTGACCATCCACGGCGTCGGTCTGCACGGGTTGCAGGCGCCGCCAGGGCCGATCTACCTGGGCAACTCCGGGACCTCGATGCGCCTGCTCGCCGGCATCCTGGCAGCGCAGAGCTTCGATACCACCCTGACCGGCGATGCCTCGCTGTCCAAGCGCCCCATGAACCGCGTGGCCAACCCCCTGCGGGAAATGGGCGCGGTCATCGAGACCGCTGCCGAGGGTCGTCCGCCGATGGTCATTCGCGGCGGACAGCGCCTCAAGGCGCTGAACTACACCCTGCCGATGGCCTCTGCCCAGGTCAAATCCTGCCTGTTGCTGGCTGGATTGTGGGCCGAAGGCAAGACCACCACCACCGAGCCTGCACCGACCCGCGACCACACCGAGCGCATGTTGCGTGGTTTTGGCTACCCCGTGCACGTCGACGGCCCGCAGGCGTCGGTCGAGTCCGGGCACAGGTTGACCGCGACCCATATCGAGGTGCCGGGCGACATCTCCTCGTCCGCCTTCTTCCTGGTGGCTGCTTCGATCGCCGAAGGTTCGGACCTGACCCTAGAACACGTCGGCATCAACCCTACGCGTACGGGTGTCATCGATATCCTGCGCCTGATGGGCGCCGACATCACCCTGGAAAACCAGCGTGAAGTCGGTGGCGAACCGGTCGCCGACCTGCACGTGCGGGCTGCCCGTCTCAAGGGCATCGAGATTCCCGAAGCGCTGGTGCCGCTGGCGATCGACGAATTCCCCGTGCTGTTCGTGGCAGCCGCCTGCGCCGAGGGGCGCACCGTGTTGCGCGGCGCCGAAGAGCTGCGGGTCAAGGAATCCGACCGTATCCAGGTCATGGCTGATGGCTTGCAAGCCTTGGGCGTCAAATGCGAGCCGACGGCGGATGGCATCATCATCGACGGCGTTGGTCACGGGGTGCCCGCCATGGGCGGTGGCGAAGTTCACGGCCACGGTGATCACCGCATCGCCATGGCCTTCAGCGTCGCCTCCCTGCGCGCCAGCGCGCCGATCCGCATCCACGACTGCGCCAACGTTGCCACGTCGTTCCCCAACTTCCTCGGCCTGTGCGCCCAAGTGGGCATCAACGTAGCCGAAGAGGGCAAGTCGTGAACGTGGCGCCAGTCATCACCATCGACGGGCCCAGCGGTTCGGGCAAGGGCACCGTCGCCGGTATCCTGGCCAAACGTCTGGGCTGGAAGCTGCTCGATTCGGGCGCCTTGTATCGGCTGCTGGCTTACGCCGCACGCAACCACGGCGTGGATTTGAGCAACGAAGCTTCACTGATGGTCATGGCTGCGCACCTGGACGTGCAATTCATTGCCGCCGCCGATGGCCAGCCACAGCGCATTGTCCTGGAAGGCGACGATGTCACCCGGGACATTCGCAACGAGCAGATCGGCGCCTGCGCCTCTCAGGTCGCCGCCCTGCCAGCAGTGCGCGATGCCTTGCTGCAGCGCCAGCGGGCGTTTCAGGAACTGCCTGGCCTGGTCGCCGATGGTCGCGACATGGGCACGGTGGTGTTTCCCGATGCGCCGCTCAAGGTGTTCCTGACCGCGAGCGCCGAGGAACGTGCGCGCAGACGTTACTTGCAGTTGAAGACAGCCGGCAACGATGTTAGTCTGTCGAGTCTGCTAGATGAGATACGTGCACGCGATGAGCGTGACACCCAGCGCGCAGTGGCCCCGCTCAAGCCGGCGGCCGATGCCATACAGCTGGATTCCACGGAGTTGTCCATCGAGCAGGTGTTGGAACGCATCATGAGCGAGATCGCACTTCGCGATATCGCCGGGTGACGAAGAAGCCATACGGGAACCCAGTCAACATCCCGGTGGCTTTCTTTTACTTGAACGAAACCCACGTTGTCTGGAGCGTGGCTGATGGGCGTATGTTTCGCCCAAATCTACAGGAATTAAAATGAGCGAAAGCTTTGCAGAACTCTTTGAAGAAAGCCTAAAAACTCTCAATCTTCAGCCAGGCGCAATCATCACCGGTATCGTCGTCGATATCGACGGTGACTGGGTTACTGTCCACGCCGGCCTGAAGTCCGAGGGTGTCATCCCGCTCGAGCAGTTCTACAACGACGCTGGCGAACTGACCATCAAGGTCGGTGACGAAGTCCACGTTGCGCTGGACGCGGTAGAAGACGGCTTTGGCGAAACCAAGCTGTCCCGCGAAAAAGCCAAGCGCGCCGAGTGCTGGATCGTTCTGGAAGCAGCTTTCGCCGCCGAGGAAGTGGTCAAGGGCGTTATCAACGGTAAGGTTAAAGGCGGCTTCACTGTCGACGTTAACGGCATCCGTGCGTTCCTGCCTGGTTCCCTGGTTGATGTCCGCCCTGTGCGCGACACCACCCACCTGGAAGGTAAAGAGCTCGAATTCAAGGTCATCAAGCTGGACCAGAAGCGCAACAACGTTGTCGTTTCCCGTCGCAGTGTCCTGGAAGCCGAGAACTCCGCCGAGCGCGAAGCTCTGCTGGAATCCCTGCAGGAAGGTCAGCAAGTCAAGGGTATCGTCAAGAACCTCACCGATTACGGCGCATTCGTCGATCTGGGTGGCGTCGATGGCCTGCTGCACATCACCGACATGGCCTGGAAGCGTATCAAGCACCCATCGGAAATCGTCAACGTTGGCGACGAGATCGATGTCAAGGTTCTGAAGTACGATCGCGAGCGTAACCGCGTATCCCTGGGCCTGAAGCAACTGGGCGAAGACCCATGGGTTGCCATCAAGGCACGTTACCCGGAAAGCACTCGCGTCATGGCGCGCGTGACCAACCTGACCGACTACGGCTGCTTCGCAGAGCTGGAAGAAGGCGTGGAAGGCTTGGTGCACGTTTCCGAAATGGACTGGACCAACAAGAACATCCACCCTTCGAAAGTCGTACAAGTCGGCGACGAAGTGGAAGTCATGGTTCTGGACATCGACGAAGAGCGTCGTCGTATCTCCCTGGGCATCAAGCAGTGCAAGTCGAACCCGTGGGAAGACTTCTCTGGCCAGTTCAACAAGGGCGACAAGATCTCCGGCACCATCAAGTCGATCACCGATTTCGGTATCTTCATTGGTCTGGACGGCGGCATCGACGGCCTGGTTCACCTGTCCGACATCTCCTGGAACGAAGTTGGCGAAGAAGCCGTACGTCGTTTCAAGAAGGGCGACGAGCTTGACACCGTCATCCTGTCGGTAGATCCAGAGCGCGAGCGCATCTCCCTGGGCATCAAGCAGCTGGAAGACGATCCGTTCTCCAACTACGTTGCTGTCAACGACAAAGGCGCTATCGTTCGCGGTACCGTTAAGGAAGTTGACGCCAAGGGCGCTGTGATCACCCTGGCCGACGACATCGAAGCCACTTTGAAAGCTTCCGAAATCAGCCGTGACCGCGTTGAAGACGCGCGCAACGTCCTGAAGGAAGGCGAAGAAGTCGAAGCCAAGATCATCAGCGTCGACCGCAAGTCCCGCGTCATCCAACTGTCGATCAAATCGAAAGACGTTGAAGACGAGAAAGAAGCTATCCAGAGCCTGCGCGACAAGCCAGCCACTTCGGATATCGCTGCCGGTCCGACCACTCTGGGCGATCTGCTGCGTGCTCAGATGGAAAAGCAGAACTAAGTTCTGTTTGACCTGTAGAAAAGGGCGACTTCGGTCGCCCTTTTTTGTGCCTGCGATTTGCGTTTCGTACCCTTCAGCAGGAACGGATGCCGAACTTAAAAGTGCCTGGTAGGCTCAAAGGCATAAGTGAATACCCAAGGACCTCCAGGGATGAAAACCGTAGTAACCGCGATGCTGTTCGTAGTAGTTGGCCTGACGTCCGGGTGCTCCACCACATCGGTGGTCAAACGAGATTATCGGGGCATGCAGGCGTTGCAAATCAACTGCAGTGGCTTGGGTTCGTCATGGGGCAAGTGCTATGACAAGGCCCATCAATCGTGCCGCTCGGCAGGCTATAAGGTCTTGGCAAAGACATCGGATATCAAAGAGGACCCGGAGGATGGCTTCCTGGGCTGGAATCCCGGCATGGCCAGTCGGACCATGTTCGTGCGCTGCAACAGCCAGGGATGACAGGTCAGGGCGGTGTTGTACGAATAGTTACAATCTTCCGAGTCATCGCACTGAAACCCGCCTGAAGTAAATTAGCAATCGGCCAGCTACTTGGATAGGGTAGGTGGCCTGTCGTTGTTGATCGATTTCGCCGTTACTCCTGAACCCGTGTCCATCCTGAAGTAGACAAGGCCCGAGTCATGAAATTTACCTTGCTCATCGCAGCATTGCTGCTGGTGACCGCCTGCGCAGCCACCTCCACCTCCCACGGCAAACGTGGTAACCGCGGATTGCACATCAACTGTTCGGGACTCACTTCGTCCTGGGCGCAATGCGAGAAAGAAGCCGAGTCCGCCTGTGGACCTGCGGGCTACCGCACCTTGGCCAAGTCCAGTGATGCCAAGGAAGACCCCGATGACTACGTCTTTGGTCTCAACCCTGCCGGTTATTCCACGCGCAGCATGATCGTCAAATGCCGCAAGAGCAGTGCGTTCAAATAGTGCACCGACAACTGATTGCGAAGAAGTCAAGAGTCGGGCTGTTCAAATCTGTCAAGCCATGCTAAAACCTTCTAAGCGCTGATCTAGCTGCTTGATAAAGAAGGGAAAAATATGACGAAGTCGGAATTGATCGAACGTATTGTCACCCATCAAGGTCTACTTTCATCCAAGGATGTGGAACTGGCCATCAAGACCATGCTTGAACAAATGTCCCAGTGCCTTGCCACGGGTGACAGGATCGAGATACGCGGTTTCGGCAGCTTTTCCCTGCACTATCGCGCGCCGCGTGTCGGGCGTAACCCGAAGACAGGTCAGTCAGTAAGCCTGGATGGCAAGTTCGTTCCGCATTTCAAGCCCGGCAAGGAATTGCGCGACCGGGTGAACGAGGATGAAGAACTCGTTTGATCGACGTTGAAGGAGAAGGCTTTGCGTAATCTCAAGAAGTTGCTGCTGGTGCTGATCTTCCTGGCAGTCGCCGCTGCCGTGCTGATATTCTTGCTTGAGAACCAGCAGGCCGTCACCCTGAGCGCTCTTGGGTGGTCCAGCCCTTCGTTGCCGGTTTCTGTCTTCGTATTGGCAGGTGTGCTCGCAGGCATGGTGTTGGGCCCGTTGTTCGGCTGGTATATCGCAGCCACCAGCAAGTATCGCTGGCGCAAGCAGTTGCGTGCCAAGGCTCGCGCCGAGCAACGCGCCGCACTTGCGACCGTGCCTCTTGATTCTGCAGCCGCTACTGGCGCTCCTGCGCAGCCTGTGACTCAGCCGCCTGCAGTGAAGTAAGCACGCAGTCCATGGAAACATTGCGTATCACCGCACTTCCTGATTGAACGGTATTTCATGCGCCGCATGCGCATGTTCTGTTGCACAATAGCCGCAGACTGTTTTCCAGGACTCCAAATGTCACTCCCATTTCCTTTCGGACGTCGCCTCCCAGGCGCCTTGCTGGCAATTGCATGGCTTGGCCTGGCAGGGTGTTCCTCACCCAAGACCGCCATCTACGAACACGAAAACTTTGCCGACTCCGGTACGTTCTCGCGCAACTATCCCGTCAGTGACGTAGCATCCTGCGAGGCCGCCCGGCGTGGATTGCTCAGTCAGGGTTACATCATCACCAGCAATGATCCGCGCCAGGTCAGCGGCCACAAGAGCTTCCAGCAAACCGGCGAGAGTCATCTGGAAATCAGCTTCAATGTGGTGTGCGTAGCCGATGCCAGCAGTGATCACAGTTCCACCGTGTTCGCCAACGCCCTGCAGGATCGCTACGCGCTGAAGAAGGTCAACAACTCCGCCAGCGTGGGCGTGGGCGTGCTGGGTTCGGTGTCGATGCCGATCGGGTCCACCGACGACTCCATGGTCAAGGTGGCCAGTGAAACAGTGGCGTCGGATACGTTCTACGACCGCTATTTCGCCCTGGTCGAGAGCTTCATGCCGGTCAAAGCCAAGAAGGCGGCAGCGCCGCAGCCAGCCCAGGATGAGCTGGGTGTGCCCGACACCGCACCCGCTACTTCCCTGGCGCCTGCGGTAGCGGCGCCATCGGCTGCGCAAACGCCGTTGGCGCAGCCGACGCCGCCTGCCATCCAGGCGCCTCAGGTAGACGCGGTGCCTGAACAGGAGGCCTCGCAGCCTGTGGCACCTCCGGCGCAACCGGCACCGATCGAAATCATGACACAGCCCGAAACGCCGCAGTCAGTCCCCGATGCCGCCCTTGAAACGCCTGCCGCCGACACGCCTGTCTCGCAGCCTTGAAGACCATGTACGTACGGGCCATCAACGGTTCGTGCGGCGGTACTCTCCGGGCGTGACTGCGCACCAGCGCTTGAACGCACGCTGGAAGGCTTCGGCCGAGGTGAATCCCAGTAGATAGGCAATTTCGCCGAAGGCCAACTCGGTGTCACGGATGTAGGTCTGTGCCAGGTCCCGGCGGGTGTCGTTGAGAATCGAGCGAAATTGGGTGCCTTCTTGGGTCAGCTTGCGGCGTAGGGTCCAGGCCGGCATTTTCAGGCAAGCGGCGACTTCGTCCAGCGTGGGCTCGCGCCCGCCATTGAGCAAGGGGCCGAGCAGCTGGCTGACCCGTTCGGCCAAAGTCCGGATACGGGTCAGCCGTTCCAGCTCCTGCTCGCACAGTTGCAACAGATGCTGCCAGGTGCTGGGACAGTGCTCGGGGTTGCGCAGGCTGAGGCTGGCGTGGGTTAGACGCAGTTGATTGTGCTCGCAGCCGAAGCTGGTGTTGGCAGGGTAGTGATCGGCGTACTGCGGCGCGGCGAACTCGATCTCCAGCCGCTGTGCACGCACTTCCTGCCCCGCCAGCACGCTCAGTTGCCGCAGCCAGCCGGTCAGCAGCGAATCCACAACGAACCGGTTGTAGGCGTTGTAGGGGCTGATCGAATAGAAACGTAGCCAGGCGCCTTCGCGGTCTTCATGAAAGCTCGACTGCCCGCGGTAGTTGGCTGCATACAGCGCTTCGAAGCGAATCAGCGTACGGGCGGCTTCGCGCACCGTTGGCGCCTGTGCGGCCGTGATACCCGCCAACCCCGCCTGGCTCAAGCGACTGGCCTGACCGATGCGCAGGCCCAGGGCAGGGTCGCCGGTGAGTGCGATGGCCGCATGCCCCAGGCGCATATAGCGGGCGATGGTCAACCGTGCACCGGCCACGTTGAGCCGACTGGGCTCCAGTCCATATTGGGCCAACAGGGGTAAGGGGTCATGACCGTGGCTACGTACTGCCTCGGCCAGGCTTTGAGTGAAGCCGACCGACAGGTCGCCGAGTTTGATGCGCTGGCCCGTCACGCGCCTAGAGCCACAAGTTGATCAGGCGCGCGCCGCGCCCATCGCCGACTTGCCCGAACCGTTCGCGCTGGCGCGCGAAACTTTGCCCTTCGTAGAACTGATTCCAGAAATGCCCGCCCATGAACACGGTCATGCTGGCCAAGGGCGCGCTGGCTTCGCTCAGACGTTGCCAGGCGTGTGCCTCGCTGACTTCGCGAGATGACACGGCGACATCGGTGGGCGCCGGGCTGATGCGGAAGCCACGCCACGGGCTGGACCAGCGGCCCCGGCCCAGCACCGATGCCGGCACCGCCAGCAGTTGCACGTCCTGCTGGCGTAGTTGGGCGTGACTGGCCGGGTGCCAGCTGTCGGTGCCTATCAGTACGGCGAGTTTTCCGGCCGGGGTGTCGAAAACGTTGAATGGCGCATCGCCCAGGGATTGCACATAGCGCCGGGTAGGGTGACTGGTAAAATGCTGGAGCTGCGGCTGACCGAGGATGGAGCCATCGGTGGCGAACACGACGCTGGCGTTGTACAACGGCCCGCTGTCGGTTCGCAGGCGACCGTCGGCAACCGAAGGCTTGGGTAGAATGATGGAGCCCGCGACCAGCGTCACACCGAACTGCCTGGCGAGGCCGCCGAACAGTTGCTGGTATTGATCGGCCATGCGCGCCGCCTTCATGCGCAGGTAGGCGTCGGCGAAGCGGTCGTCGCCATGGGCTTGGACCAATCCGGCGAGCAGGTCCAGCGGGTTGCTGGCGGCGAGCCATTGTTCGGCATCGCGGCGTTGCGCGGCCTGGTAGAACTCGTTCTTCTCGCCCACGGCCCACAACCAGGTGCCGATGTGCTCGGGCAGCACGACGATGGTCTTGCCGTTGAGCAGGCCGGCGTCCTGGGCGTGTTGCAGATAACCGGCCAGTTTCAGGCGCAGGCGTTCGACACTCTGGTAGTCCGCCGGGAACAGTTCGGGCTGAACGCCCAGTAGATTGCCCCGCCCGGCCGGCACGCCGTCGACCCCCTCGAACGTGACGCGCAGGTCCGACAGGTAGTGGCCTACGGGCCGCTGGGTCGTCCACAGCGCATAGGTGGTCAACGCCGCCAGGCAAAGCAGGGCGACCACGGACATCAGGATTTTGCGCATGAGGGACAACAATCAGCTCCTGTTGGTGAATCCGCACTAGGGTAGACGTCGCGTGCGGCATGATCAATGACTTGTCATTTCCGGTCATTGAGGCAGGCGGCTCAGGTCTTTACTGTCAGACACTCGTCGTGACCGAGCCCGCTGAAAGAGGTTTGGCACCTATCCGTGATCCTGCCTGTGGAGATCCCATGGCCGCTGCTCCCTATCCTCATCTGCTGGCACCCCTGGACCTGGGTTTCACCACCTTGCGCAACCGGAGTCTGATGGGTTCCATGCACACCGGTCTTGAGGAAAAACCGGGCGGGTTCGAACGCATGGCCGCGTATTTCGCCGAACGTGCGCGGGGTGGAGTGGGCCTGATCGTCACTGGCGGCATTGCTCCGAACGAAGAAGGCGGAGTGTATGCCGGGGCGGCCAAGCTGAGCACGCCCGAGGAGGCGGAAAAGCATCGGATCGTGACCCAGGCGGTGCATGAGGCCGGCGGCAAGATCTGTCTGCAGATCCTGCATGCCGGGCGTTATGCATACAGCCCCAAGCTGGTGGCGCCGAGCGCCATTCAGGCGCCGATTAACCCGTTCAAGCCTCATGAACTTGATGAAGAGGGCATTCAGAAGCAGATCGCTGACTTCGTCGCCTGTGCTCGACTGGCCCAGTCGGCAGGCTATGACGGTGTCGAGATCATGGGCTCGGAAGGCTACTTCATCAATCAGTTCCTGGCAGCCCACAGCAACCAGCGTACCGATCGCTGGGGCGGCAGCTACGCCAATCGCATGCGCCTGGCGGTCGAGATCGTCAGTCAGGTCAGGCAAGCAGTCGGTCGCGAGTTCATCATCATCTTCCGCCTGTCCATGCTCGACCTGATCGAAGGCGGCAGCATCTGGGAGGAAGTGGTCGAGTTGGCCCAGGCCATCGAGGCGGCGGGCGCCACGCTGATCAACACCGGTATCGGCTGGCACGAAGCACGCATTCCGACCATCGCCACCAAGGTGCCCCGCGCGGCGTTCAGCAAGGTCACGGCGAAGTTGCGCACGGCGGTGCGGCTGCCGCTGATCACCACCAATCGCATCAACACCCCGGAGGTAGCCGAGCGCATCCTGGCCGATGGCGACGCGGACATGGTATCGATGGCGCGGCCATTTCTGGCCGACCCTGAATTCATCAACAAGGCCGCTGCCGACCGGGGCGACGAGATCAACACCTGCATCGCCTGTAATCAGGCCTGCCTGGATCACACCTTCGCCGGCAAGCTGACCAGTTGCCTGGTCAACCCGCGCGCCTGCCATGAAACCGAGCTCAATTATCTGCCCGTGACCCAGTTGCGCAGGATTGCCATCGTCGGTGCCGGCCCGGCCGGGTTGGCGGCGGCCACGGTGGCGGCCGAGCGCGGCCATGCGGTGACGCTGTTCGACTCGCGCGACGAGATCGGCGGTCAGTTCAACGTGGCCAAGCGCATTCCGGGCAAGGAAGAGTTCAACGAAACCCTGCGCTATTTCGATCGCAGGCTGACGCGCCTCGGCGTGGACGTGCGCCTGGGCGCGCGGGTCGACGTAGCCGCGCTGACAGCCGGAGGTTTCGACGAGATCGTGCTGGCCACGGGCATCGCCCCTCGGCTGCCGGACATCGAGGGTATCGACCATCCCATGGTGCTGGGTTACCTGGACGTGCTGCTGCAACGGCGCCCGGTGGGTCAGCGTGTGGCGGTGATCGGCGCCGGTGGCATCGGCTTCGACGTCAGCGAGTTCCTGGTGCATCAAGGGCCGTTCACCAGCCTTGATCGTGAGGCATTCTGGAAGGAGTGGGGCATCGACCTGACGCTGCACGCCCGCGGCGGTGTGGCTGGGGTTGCGGCGCAGACCCACGCGCCGGCGCGCGAGGTCTACCTGCTGCAGCGCAAGGCGGGCAAGGTGGGTGAAGGCCTGGGCAAGACCACCGGCTGGATCCATCGCGCCGGGTTGAAGAGCAAGGGCGTGCGCATGGTCAACGGGGTCGAGTACTTGAAGATCGATGACGCCGGCCTGCATGTGCGCGTGGGCGGGGGCGAGCCGCGGGTGCTGGCGGTGGACAACGTGGTGATCTGCGCGGGGCAGGATCCGTTGCGCGAGCTGGAGCAGGGGCTGATCGAGGCCGGGCAGCGAGTGCACCTGATCGGTGGCGCGGACGTGGCCGCGGAACTGGACGCCAAACGCGCCATCGACCAAGGCTCGCGCCTGGCAGCCGTGCTGTAGAATGAGCAGCGCGCCGGGTCGGTCCCGTCGCCGCTGCATTCCCACGTCCAGCTTGTCAGGCCCCCATGCTTCTTGATCTACCACGCGCCCCGTTGCAACCCTTGCGATTGTCCTGGCTCGCCGAGGCCGGCATCGAGGCGGCCATACTCCGGCTCGACCTCATCGATCCGCTGATCAGCGGCAACAAGTCGTTCAAGCTCCAGCATCACCTGCTGGCCGCTCAGGCTGCTGGCTGCAGGGGGCTCATCAGTCTGGGCGGTGCGCATTCCAACCATCTGCATGCCCTGGCGGCGGCCGGTGAGCGCCTGGGGCTGCGCACGGTCGGCTTGCTGCGCGGCCGCGCCCAGGTGACACCGACCGTGATTGACCTGCAGCGGTGGGGAATGGAGCTGCACTGGTTGGGTTACGAGGGGTATCGACAGCGCCACCGGGAGGATTTCTGGGCACCCTGGCAGGCACGCTACCCCGATCTGCTGCCGGTGCCCGAGGGTGGCGGAGGGTTGCTGGGGGCCAAGGGATGTGCAGCTCTGAGGGTTCAAGTGCAGGCGCAACTGGCAGATATCGGCTGGGACGATTTCGAGGCATGGTGGCTGGCGGTCGGTACCGGTACGACTCTGGCCGGCTTGGTCCTCGCCGAAGGCGGGCAGCGTCGGGTTTACGGAGCGCTGGCGGTCGGGCCGGGACATGGTGCGCAAGAGCAGGTGAATGCGCTGTGCGGCGAACGGGGTCATACCCTGCTCGATGCCAGTCGCGGCGGCTTTGCCAAGATGGACAGCGCGCTGCTGGCGTTCATGCGCGACTGCGAGGCCGAGGCGGGTATTCCCCTGGAGCCGGTGTACACAGCCAAGGCGTTGTGGGCCTTGCGCGAGGCGGCAACGGCGGGCGTGCTCGCCGCAGGCAGCCGCGTGGTGTTCGTGCACACCGGCGGCCTGCAGGGTTGGCGGGCCGCGCCGTGACGTTTCAGTCGCGCTGCGGCAGCATGCGGCGCAGGGTATTGTCGCCGCGCAGGTAATGATGGCCCAGGCCCAGCAGGCCGTGCAGGCCGATCAGCCAATAGCCCCAGCCGGCGATGCGCATGTGCCATTCCTGCAGGCGCCCACCGAGGTCACGGTCCTCGCCGATCAGGTGAGGCAACTCGATGCCCCAGAACGAGACGGGCCGGTTCTGCGCGCTGAGGATCAGCCAGCCGAGCAACGGCAGGCCGATCATCAAGGCGTAGAGTGCAAGGTGCATCAGGCTGGCCAGGCGGGTCTGCCAGGCGGGGAGAGGCGGAACGATGCGCGGGGTGACGCCCAGGCTTCGTGCCAGCAGACGCAGCCACACCAGCAAACCCACGCTCAGGCCCAGCATGAAGTGAAACTGCACGATCAGTACGCGCGCGCCGCTGCCTCGTGCGAATTGTCCGCGCAACTCGATACACGCATAGGTGGCGGCCAGCAGGGCCAGCATCGACCAGTGAAGGGCGATGGACAGGCTGCCGTAACGCGCGTGGGTGTTTCTCCAGGTCATCGGGCGACTACTCGAGCGGTCATGCACAGGGTATCGGGCCGGCGGTGAACATCTTTAGCCAGCCCCGTGCTTTACACGCCCGGCAGGGCTGGCCAGGGGTCGGCGACCAGGAAGACCCGCTCGGCTTCCTGCCAGTCACCATGAGCGTCGTGGGTCAGACGCACGAGCATCTGCGCGGCGGCGAGTGGGTCCAGTTGCTGCAGCCAGGCGTTGAGCTGGTCGGGCGCCCAGGCGTCGGCGGCAGCGAGGCGAGCCGGTGCCAGCCAGGCATCGCGCGGCAGCGGCTGCCAGCGCCCGTCCGGGCGTTGCTCGACGAAGATCAGCCAATCGCGCTGATGCACCCAGCGTCCGCGCAAGTGGTCGGGGTGGGCATGTTCGGGCGCGCTCGCTGCGCCTGGCCAGGGGTAGAACAGGTAGCCGGCCAGCCACAGGTGGGCGTCGAACTGCTCTATGCCCAGGTCATGCAAGGCTTCGCGGCCCTGACTGGACGTGGAAATGGGCAACTGGTGCTCGGCCAGGTGGTTGAGCTTGCGACCCAGCCGATCCTGGGTGTTGGGGCCCAGCCACTGGAAGGCGTCGTGGCCGTCGGCGGCCACCGGCCCCAGGTACAGCTTGATGGCCAGTTCCAGGTGGTGCACACCGTCGCGGTCGCGAATCACCATGTCGAGCTCGCCCAACGTGTGTCCACCCTTGCGAATCGGCAGGTTGGCGGCGAGCAGCTCGATACCGGGCGCCTGGTGCAGGGCGAATTGCCACAGGCGTTCGTAGTACAGGCCAAGGCGCCGCGTGGGGGCCTGGGCCAGCCAGTCGACCAGGGGTTGGCTGGCATCGTCCAGGGCCAGCAGCCACGCCTGCAAGTCTTCAGGCCGTTCGGCCCAGCGGCTGCCGGCTAGGGGATGGCGTTGCGTCCAGGGCGCTGTGTGCAGCAGCGGCGGGGCGAGGATGACCCACGCCAGATCGCGCACCTGGGGCTGGCGCAGGTGGCGTGGAAAGTCGGCGAGGGCGGCAAATGGATTCATGGGACGATCCCGGTCAATGGCGCGGTGGCTGAAAGGGTTTTGTGCGGCAACGGCTTTACTCCATAATCCAGATCCGTATTTTTGTCCGCAACCGCTGGTTGCGCGACAGCGTTGTGGAATGTGCCTGGCGCATCCCGATAGCCAGAACAGACCCGAGCAGGAGCCTCATGGAGCAATTTCGCAATATCGGTATCATCGGCCGCCTCGGCAGCTCGCAGGTGCTCGATACCATTCGCCGCCTCAAGCGCTTCCTGCTGGACAGGCACATGCACGTCATCCTCGAGGACACCATTGCCGAAGTACTGCCCGGCCACAACCTGCAGACGTCTTCGCGCAAGATGCTCGGCGAAGTCTGCGACCTGGTGATCGTGGTCGGCGGCGACGGTAGCCTGCTGGGCGCGGCGCGGGCATTGGCCCGGCACAACACGCCGGTGCTGGGCATCAACCGCGGCAGCCTGGGTTTCCTCACCGACATCCGCCCCGACGAGCTTGAGGTCAAGGTAGCCGAGGTACTGGATGGACACTATCTGGTCGAGAATCGTTTCCTGCTCGAGGCCGAGGTGCGCCGGCATGGCGAGGCCATCGGCCAGGGCGATGCGCTCAACGACGTTGTGCTGCACCCGGGCAAGTCCACCCGCATGATCGAGTTCGAGATCTACATCGACGGGCAGTTCGTCTGTAGCCAGAAGGCCGACGGCCTGATCCTCGCCACGCCGACCGGCTCGACCGCCTACGCACTGTCGGCGGGCGGGCCGATCATGCACCCCAAGCTCGATGCGATCGTGATCGTGCCCATGTACCCGCACACGCTTTCGGGGCGGCCGATCGTCGTCGATGGCAACAGCGAGATGAAAATCGTTGTCTCAAAGAACATGCAGATCTATCCGCAAGTCTCATGTGATGGTCAGAACCACTTCACCTGCGCCCCGGGCGATACCCTTACGGTGCGCAAGAAATCGCAGAAACTGCGTCTGATTCATCCCCTGGACCACAATTATTACGAAGTGTGCCGGACCAAACTCGGCTGGGGCAGCCGGCTCGGCAACACCGGAGGCGATTGATGCTCGACCCGGCGCGAAGTTACGACCTGATCGGCGATGTGCACGGTTGCGCACACACTCTCGAACATCTGCTCGACAGGCTGGGCTATCGCAAGCAGGGCGGCGTCTGGCGCCATGGGTCGCGCCAGGCGCTGTTTCTCGGCGACATCATCGATCGCGGGCCAAGGATCCGCGAGTCCCTGCACATCGTCCATGACATGGTGGTGGCCGATCAGGCGCGCTGCATCATGGGCAATCACGAGTTCAACGCCCTGGGCTGGAGCACGCCGGCCCTGCCGGGCAGTGGCAAGCACTATGTGCGCGAACATGTGCCACGGCATGAACGCCTGATCCAGGCGACCCTCGACCAGTTCGCTCAGCACCCAGGCGACTGGCATGATTTTCTTGGCTGGTTCTACGAGTTGCCGTTGTTTCTGGATGCCGAACGCTTCCGGCTGGTGCACGCGTGCTGGGACGCAGGCCTTATCGAGCCGCTGCGCCGACAGCACCCGGATGGCTGCATCGACGCGCATTTTCTCCAGGCATCGGCGGTCAAGGGCAGCTTTGCCAGCCAGGTGTTCGACCGCCTGCTGCGCGGCACCGACATGCGTCTGCCCGGTGGTCTCACCCTGACTGGGGCCGACGGCCTGAGTCGGGCCTTCTTTCGGACCAAGTTCTGGGAAGACGATCCGCAAACCTACGGTGATGTGGTGTTTCAGCCTGATGCGCTGCCAGACGAGGTGGCCTGCGCGCCGTTGAGCGAGGAGCAGAAGAACGCCTTGCTGCGCTACGGAGTCGACGAGCCCTTGCTGTTTGTCGGCCACTACTGGCGCAGTGGGCGACCGGCGGCGATACGGCCGAACCTGGCTTGCCTGGATTACAGCGCGGTGCTGTACGGCAAGCTGGTGGCGTACCGTCTGGACCAGGAAACCCGAATCGATCCGCGCAAGTTCGTGTGGGTCGAAGTCGAACGCCCGGAGGCGTTTTCATGAGTGCAATCGCCGTATTGCGTCTGCCGCTGAGCACTGATCTGAGTGGTTTCGTAGGCTTGCTGAGACGTCTGAAGGTGCCCCATCGGGTTAGCGAAGAGCAAGGTAGCCAAGTGCTTTGGGTGCCCGACGAACGCCTGGCGCAGGATATTCGCGACCTGTACCAGCGCTATCCGGAAGGCAACGCCGAAGTCGATCCGCAATTGATGGCCCGGCATGCGCCGGTGCAGAGGCCGGGTTTCGTGCAGCAGCTCAAGGCCAGCCCGGCCACGGCTGCGGTGCTGCTGGCGTGCCTGGTGGTGGCGGCAGTGACCCTGCTGGGGGACAACCTGGGCAGTCTGCGCTGGCTGACCTTTCTCGACTTTCAGGTGCAGGGCGAGTACCTCTACTTCACGCCGCTGGCCGATACCTTGGCGAGCGGGCAGTGGTGGCGTCTGTTCAGCCCCATGCTGATCCATTTCGGTTTGCTGCACCTGGCGATGAACGCGCTGTGGTACTGGGAGCTGGGGCGGCGTATCGAAGCGTTGCAGGGGCGGATCAATCTGCTCGGGCTGACCCTGTCGTTCAGCCTGGTGTCGAACGTGGTCCAGTACCTGGTCAGTGGGCCGAGTTTGTTCGGCGGGTTGTCGGGGGTGCTGTATGGGTTGCTCGGGCACTGCTGGTTGTACCAATGGCTGGCGCCCAACCCGATCTACCGATTGCCGCGTGGTGTGCTGGTCATGATGCTGATATGGCTCGGGCTGTGTCTGAGCGGGCTGGTGAGCGTGCTGGGCTTCGGCGAAATTGCCAATGGTGCGCATGTTGGCGGTCTGTTGATCGGCTGCGCCACGGGCCTCATGGGCGGCCTGCTGGCCCGGCGCAAGTCCCGGTAAGCGTGTCGGCGGTGTGCCTGATGCTGTGCGGTGAGGCAGGACGCGGCTTGCGCCGCTGCTACAGGGGCGCGGGAGCCGCGTTGGTGGTGTAGGGGTGTGCCTGATGCTGTGCGGTGAGGCCGGACGCGGCTCGCGCCGCTGCTACAGGGGGAAGCAAGCCGCGGGGTATGAGGTGTGCCTGATGCGCGTCGGTGGTGGGTGCGGTGTGTTCGGTGCTGCGGGCGGCGGGGTGGTATCGCGTGGAAATCGGGCGGTCGCTCTTTCGGTCCGGGGTAACTGAAGGCACAATGCGGGTCCTTTTTTTGGCTGGCCATGCCGGGGGCCTCGAAATGATCAATACGCCGTACTACCTCATCGACAAACAGAAGCTCCTGGGCAACCTGGAAAAGATCGCCTACGTGCGCGAACAGTCCGGGGCCAAGGCTTTGCTGGCGCTCAAGTGCTTCGCCACCTGGTCGGTGTTCGACCTGATGGAGCAGTACATGGACGGCACCACCTCGTCGTCGCTGTACGAGCTCAAGCTGGGTCGGCAGAAGTTCGCCGGCGAAACCCACGCCTACAGCGTGGCCTGGGCCGACGACGAGATCGAAGAGATGCTCGCCAACTGCGACAAGATCATCTTCAACTCGATCGGCCAGCTGCAGCGTTTTGCCCAGGCCTCGCAAGGCAAGACCCGCGGCCTGCGGGTCAACCCGCAGGTCAGCAGTTCCGACTACCTGCTGGCCGATCCGGCGCGACCCTTCAGCCGTCTGGGCGAATGGGACCCGGTCAAGGTCGAGGAAGTGATCCAGCAGATCTCCGGCTTCATGTTCCACAACAACTGCGAGAACGGCGACTTCGCCCTGTTCGACAAAATGCTGGGGACCATCGAGGAGCGCTTCGGTCATCTGTTGCACAAGGTGCAATGGGTCAGCCTCGGCGGCGGCATTCATTTCACCGGTGAAGGTTACGCACTGGACGATTTCTGCGCCCGGCTCAAGGCCTTTTCGCAGAAGTACGGCGTGCAGGTGTACCTGGAACCTGGCGAGGCGGCGATCACCAACAGCGCATCGCTGGAAGTCACCGTGCTCGACACCCTCTATAACGGCAAGCACCTGGCCGTGGTCGACAGCTCGATCGAAGCGCACATGCTCGACCTGCTGATCTACCGGCTCAATGCCAAGCTGGCCCCCAGCAGTGGCGAACACACCTACATGGTGTGCGGCAAATCCTGCCTGGCCGGCGATATCTTCGGCGAATACCCGTTCGAGCGTCCATTGGCCATCGGTGATCGCCTGTCGTTCGTCGATGCCGCCGGTTACACCATGGTCAAGAAGAACTGGTTCAACGGCCTGAAGATGCCGTCCATCGTAGTGAAACAACTCGACGGTACAGTCGAGGTGGTTCGTGAGTTTGGTTTCGAAGACTACCTGTCCAGCCTTTCGTAAGCGGACAGCCGAGGAGAAGTGAATAAATTGAAGAAGAACGTTCTTATCATTGGTGCAGGAGGTGTCGCCAAGGTGGTGGCCCACAAGTGCGCGCAGCACAACGATGAACTTGGTCGTATTGCCATCGCGTCGCGCAACATCTCCAAATGCCAGGCCATCATCGACAGCGTCAAGGCCAAGGGCAGCCTCAAGCAGCCCGCCGACATCCAGGCGTTCGCGCTCGATGCGCTGGACGTCGAGGCGACCAAGGCACTCATCGTGCAGACCGAGTCGCAGATCGTCATCAACGTCGGTTCCGCGTTTCTGAACATGTCGGTGCTGCGCGCCTGCATCGACACCGGCGTGGCCTACCTGGACACCGCCATCCATGAAGAGCCGGGCAAGGTCTGCGAAACGCCGCCCTGGTACGGCAACTACGAGTGGAAGCACCTGGAAGAGTGCCAACAGAAGAACGTCACCGCCATCCTGGGCGTGGGCTTCGATCCGGGCGTGGTCAATGCCTATGCCGCGCTGGCGCAGCAACAGCATTTCGATCGTATCGATTCGATCGATATCCTCGACGTGAACGCCGGTTCCCACGGCAAGTATTTCGCCACCAATTTCGATCCGGAAATCAATTTCCGGGAATTCACCGGGCAGGTCTGGAGCTGGCAGAACAGCCAGTGGACCAGCAACACCATGTTCGAAGTCAAGCGCACCGACGATCTGCCGGTGGTGGGTTCGCAGAACCTGTACCTGACCGGGCATGACGAAGTGCACTCGCTGTCGAAGAATCTCGATGTGCCCAACGTGCGCTTCTGGATGAGCTTCGGTGAGCATTACATCAATGTGTTCACGGTGCTGAAGAATCTCGGTCTGCTGTCGGAGCAGCCGGTGAAGACCGCCGAAGGTCTGGAAGTGGTACCGCTCAAGGTGGTCAAGGCTGTGTTGCCGGATCCCTCGTCGTTGGCGCCGGGCTACACCGGCAAGACCTGCATCGGCGATCTGGTCAAGGGCAGCCGCAATGGGCAGCCCCATGAGATGTTCATCTATAACGTCGCGGACCACGAAGAAGCCTACGCCGAGACCGACAGCCAGGGCATTTCCTACACTGCCGGTGTGCCGCCCGTGGCTGCCGCCCTGCTGGTTGCCCGTGGCGAATGGGACGTGCAGCGCATGGCCAACGTCGAAGAGCTGCCCGCAGAGCCGTTCCTCAAGGCGCTCGACGCCATGGGCCTGCCGACGCGCATCAAGGACGCCTCCGGCGACCGCGCCTGGGACGCCACTGCGTAAGTCCCGCCAACCGCGACCCCTGTAGCAGCGGCGCAAGCCGCGTCAGGGGTCGCCCAGTTTTTCCAGACACACCTCTGTGGCCGATGACGCGGTTTGCGCCGCTGCTACAGGGGTCGTGGTATTTGGAGGACTACCGTCGGTCTGAGTGCAGGTGGGAATTTTGGAACATCAAGTTGCTATCAGCGGCCTGATATTCCGTGACGTTCCCACTCTCGTTCGAGGCAAAAAACAATGATCAAGACTGACCGTAAATGGATGGTAGCGCTGTGCGCTGCTGGTGTGGCAATGGCTTTGAGCGGCTGCGCGCGTGATCCGGAAAAACGCTCGGTTTCCGAACTCGCCGTGAGCGGTACCAAGAGCATGTTCCGCACCGATTCGGACATGCAGACCGTCCTGAACAAATTCGCCAGCTTCGACGCCAAGGCCGTGGAGAAAATCACGGCCGTCGAGGCTCGGCAGCAACCCACCATTGCCGATGCCGTCAAAGGCGTGCTCGCCGATGAAAAACGTGACAGCGCTCCGACCGCCCTGGTCCCCGGCGTCACCACTCGTGATATCACTGTACCGGGCGCAGCAGGCGCACTGCCGGCCACCGTCTACACCCCCGAAGGCAAAGGACCGTTCCCGGTGGTCCTGTACTTCCACGGTGGTGGCTGGGTATTTGCCGATCGCAAGGTGTATGACGGTGGCGCGCGCGGCATTTCCAAACAAGCCAACGCCGTGGTCGTGTCCGTCGACTACCGCCGCGCGCCCGAAAACAAGTTTCCCGCTGCTCACGACGATGCCTTGGCGGCCTATCGCTGGTTGAGCAAGAACGCTTCCGCAGTCAATGGCGATGCCAAACGTCTGGCACTGGCTGGCGAAAGCGCTGGCGGCAACCTCGCCGTGGCAACCGCAGTCGCAGCCCACAAGGCCGGTCTGACCGAGCCCAAGCATGTGCTGTCGGTCTACCCAGTGGCTCAGTCCAATACCGAGACCGAGTCCTATCGCAAGTACGCCGATGCCATGCCGCTCAACCGTCCGATGATGCTGTGGTTCATCGACAACGTGACCAAGGGTCCGGCTGACGTGAAAGACACTCGCATCGATCTGGTCCACGCCGACCTGAAGGGCTTGCCGCCGGTGACAGTCATCAACGCCGAAATCGA
Source organism: Pseudomonas sp. PS01301 (assembly GCF_029960215.1). NCBI lineage: Bacteria > Pseudomonadati > Pseudomonadota > Gammaproteobacteria > Pseudomonadales > Pseudomonadaceae > Pseudomonas > Pseudomonas sp. PS01301. Next base: position 133,793 of record NZ_JASCPM010000007.1, read on the forward strand.
CCCGCTGCGCGACGATGGCGCCGAGCTGGAAAAGGCGCTGCGTACTGCGGGTGTCAGTGTCGAGCGCAAGGTTTATCCCGGCGTGACCCACGAATTCTTCGGCACCGCTGCAGTGGTGAAAAAAGCCGAGGAAGCCCAGATGTATGCAGGCGAGCGTCTGAAAGCCGACCTGGCCAAATAATAAAGATCCAGCGTGATAACCGTACGACCAGAGCAGAGGCATGCACATGAACCATTCTTCGGATAACCCATTGGCTGACCGTCCACTGCCGGAAGGTGGATTGACCGTCACTCCGCTGGTGTTTGAGCCTTCATTCGAGCAAGTGCCCGATGACGAGGCTGAAACCAGCCAAGAGCTTAACCAGGTGATGCGCAGCATCCTGGATACGACGTTCGAAGACGGCGGCCACGCGTTGCGTGGCGTGCATGCCAAGGCTCACGGGCTGGTAAGGGGTCATATCACGGTACTCGAGGGTCTTCCTGCGCCTTTGGCGCAGGGCGCCTTTGCCGTCCCTGGCACACTGCCGGTGGTGATGCGCTTTTCCACCAACCCTGGTGACATTCTGGACGACAAGGTCTCCACACCTCGCGGCTTGGGGCTGAAGATTGTTGGCGTTCAGGGCGAGCGTCTACCGGGCAGTGAAGGCGATGTGACTCAGGATTTCGTGATGCAGAACGCCAAGGCGTTCACCGCTGCCACGCCAAAGGCGTTCTTGAAGAGTCTCAAGCTCTTGGCCAAGACCACAGACAAGGGTCCTGGTCTGAAGAAGGCGTTTTCGGCGCTGCTTCGTGGCGTGGAGTCGGTGATCGAGACCATGGGTGGTGAAAGCGGTACGCTCAAGAGCATGGGCGGGCATCCGCTGACCCATGTGCTGGGCGAAACCTTCAACACAGTCGTGCCGTTTCTGTACGGTAACCACTACGCCAAGCTGGAAGTGGTGCCAGTGGCCCAATCGCTGACCGATTTGACCGATCAACCCGTCGATCTGGACGGCAAGCCAGACGGACTGCGTGAAGCGGTCACCGAATATTTTGCAACCCAGGGGGGTACGTGGGAAGTGCGTATCCAGCTGGCAACCGACCTTGATGAAATGCCGATCGAGGATGCCTCAAAGCAATGGTCGGAAGAGCTGAGTCCCTTCGTGACCGTTGCCCGTATCGAAGTGCCGGCCCAGGCCGCATGGTCGGAGGAAAGCATTCAGACGATCAACGAGCGGATGTCGTTCAGCCCTTGGCATGGTCTGGCGGCGCACCGTCCGCTGGGGGGTGTCATGCGTGTGCGCAAACCCGCCTACGAGATGTCTTCCGGCTTCCGCGCTACCCACAACGGTTGTCCGATGCACGAGCCACGCTGAGATTTGGGCAGCCGGTCTGCCGATGGCGGTCAATGACCGCCTGAGGCATACGCCGGAAAACGCACGGCAAAGGTGGTCCCTGCCTGTGCGGTAGAAACGACCTCGACCACACCCCCGTGGGCCTTGGCGATCTCGCTGACGATGAACAGGCCCAACCCGACACTACGTACTTCGCGACCCGCTTCAGCTCCTCGCGTCATGGGGGAAAAAATCGTGCTCAGCTGGGTTTCGTCGATCGGATTGCCGACATTGTGCACGGCAATTTCCACTGTTCCCTGTGCTGCCGACACTCGCACGTCGATAGGGCTGGCGCCATCGCCATAAGTCACCGCATTCGAGACCAGATTGCCGAGCAATTGCGCCAGACGGTCCGCGTCCGCCTGGCAGAACAAGGCTTCGTCGCTGGCGCTGAAAGCGATTTCGCGGTGTGGGTGAAGCAGGCGCAACGAGGCGACGGCGGCCGCGATGACACGGTCCAGTTGGATGGGTGCGCGGCTCACCGCCAAACCCTGGCCAATTCGCGCCTGGGTGAAGTCCAAGAGGTCGTTGATCAGGCGTTGCGAACGTGTCGTGGCCTCCCCGATGTGGCCGAGCATGGTGTCCTGCCGTTCGGTCATGTCCTGCGAACGCAGGTACTGCGCTGCCATGGACACGACCTGCAACGGGTTGCGCAGATCGTGGCTGACGATGCCGATCATCTGCTCGGCGAACAGTGCGCGATCTACGGCGAGCTCGCGCTGTCGATTCAGTTCGTGTTCCAGCACCACATGCCGCTGCAAGGCGTCCTCGGCCTGACGCTTGGCCTGCAGGAGTTCCTGTTCGAAACGCATGCGGTCAGCCACGATGAACGCCGATACGGCGTTGAGCACCTGGCCTTCATGCTCGCGTCTTCCGGCATTGAGCACCATCGGCGCGACAGTGCCTTGCGCGGTCAAGAAGTCCAGTTTGACCTCGGTGATGAAACCTTGCATCGCCAGCAATGGCATCCAGTGCGTCTGGTAGAACATGCGACCACCTACGGTCAGTAGTTCCTGCAGCTTGCGTGTGCCAATCAGTTGCTCGCGGGTATAGCCCAGCCATTGGCAGAACGTCTGGTTGACCTCGAGGATCAAGCCCTTCTCGTTGATGAGCAGCAGGGCGCAGGGAGCCTGTTGATAGAGCGCCTCGGCATTCGGGATGCCCGTGGCCTCGACGCTCATGCGGGCAGATGGCCGCAGGTCTGGTCGAGGAAGGTCTGGATGGCTTCGATGCAGGCGGCAGGCTGGCTCAGGTGCGGGCAGTGGCCTTCGTTCTCGACCAGCACCATGCGGCAATCGTCGATCACTTGAGTCAGGTATTCGCCAACGGCCCTGGGCGCGATGAAGTCGTCGGAAGACTGGATGACCAGTACCGGCTCACGTAACTGGCGTACGTCTTCGCGGCTGTCGGTGAGGAAGGTCACACGCGCGAAACGCTTGGCGATGTTCGGGTCGGTCTGGCAGAAACTGTTGGTCAGTTCGGCGCCCAGTTCCGGCGTTTCCGAGTTGCCCATGATGCGTGGCGCCATCGCACTGGACCAGCCCAGGTAGTTGCTTTCAAGGGTCGAGAGCAGGGCGTCGATGTCGTCGCGGGTGAAGCCGCCGGGATAGTCCTCGTCGGTGATGTAGGACGGCGAGGGGCCGACCATGGCGTGGGCACTGATCAGCCCGGGGCTCAGGTTGGCGGCCATGACGCCGGCCATCGCGCCGACCGAATGGCCGATGAACACCACCGGACCCTGTTTGAATTCCTGGATGATTTCGACGATGTCCTCGGCATAGCCCGCCAGCGTTGAGTACTTGTCGATGTCATAGGCGCCGACATCGGACTTGCCGCATCCGACCATGTCGAACAACACGGTGCGGTAGCGCTTGGCAAAGGTGGGTTCGACCATGCGCCACATGTTCTGGTCGCAGCCAAACCCATGGGCGAACACCAGCGTCAGAGGCCCCTGGCCCTTGACTACCACATTGTTGCGAGCCTGGACGGACATCCGAGAAATTCCTGTGTGCGCAAGCGAGCATGCGGGGTCGATTAGCCGTCTAGTCTACCCGAGCATAGTCACCGACGTCAGGCTCGCCAGCGTTTTCAAACGGTGTTTTTTCTCACGTGCTCCAGCAGGGCCTGTAGCGGGTGACGGACCGTGTGACCTTCTTCGCGTTTGACCTGACTGCGGCAGGAATAGCCGTCGGCAAGCAGATTGCCCGAGCTCTGGTAGCGGGCCAGCAACGGCTGCCAGGATTGCCCGTAGATGACCTTGGAAGTGGCGACGTTGCGCGCTTCATGGCCATAGGTGCCGGACATGCCGCAGCAGCCGCTGGCCAATACTTGCAGGGTCGCGCCCAGACGGCTGAACACCTGTTGCCAATGGGTGATGCTGTTCGGCTCGTTGGTCTTCTCGGTGCAATGCGGCAACAGCTGGTAGACGCCGCCGGTGCCGGGTTCGCCGGTCTGCGGCAGTACCTGGGCCAGCCATTCCTGGGGCAGCAGAACGGTCGGTGCCTGGTCGTGGCCCAGGGTTTTCGCGTACTCCTGGCGGTACACCAGGGTCATGGCCGGATCCAGGCCGACCAGAGCGATGCCGCTGGCCTGCAATTGCCGCAGCGACTGGGCGTTGTGCCGGGCGGCCTTGTCGAATGCACCGAGAAAGCCCTGCACCTGCAACGGCTTGCCGTTGGCGGCGAAGGGCGCCAGGTAGATGTCGAAACCCAGCCGCGAAATCAGCTCGAGCCAGTCGGCCATTACCGGCGTGTCGAAGTAGCGGGTGAAAGCATCCTGCACCAGGATCACGCTGCGCTGACGCTGCTCGGGGGTCAGCCGGGCGAGACGATCGGCGGTCGCCGCGCGCACGTTCCAGTCGCGACAGTGAGCCTGGAAATCGACCAGGCTCAGCAGCGGGCTGTCGACCATGCCGGCCACGCGTTGCAGCGCCTGTTGCACCGGCGCGAAGGACATGACCGCGTTGTAGGCGCGGGGAAAGCGCGCCAGGTACGGGATGCTGAATTCCAGCGAGCCGATCAGGTAATCCTTCAGCGGTCGCAGATAGCGCCCGTGGTACAGCTGCAGAAAGCGCGCACGGAATTCCGGCACGTTGACCTTGACCGGGCACTGCCCCGCGCACGACTTGCAGGCCAGGCAGCCGGCCATGGCGTCGTACACCTCGTGGGAAAAGTCGTCGCGGCCCATGCGCCGGGCCAGGCTGTTGCGCGCACGCTGGAACAGGTTGCCGCCCGCGCTCTGCAGCACGTTGGCGCCGTGCAGGCCCTGCAGGCGCAGCCATTCGCGGATCAGCGAGGCACGGCCCTTGGGCGAATGAATACGGTTGCGTGTGGCTTTCCACGACGGGCACATGGCGTCGTTCGGGTCGAAGTTGTAGCACGCACCGTTGCCGTTGCAGTGCACGGCGCTGTCGTAGCTCTGCCAGACCCGCTCGTCGATGGTGCGGTCCAGCTCGCCACGCAGGGTCACTTCGTCGACCTGGGTCAGTCGCGCATCGGCGACACTGGCCGGTGTGGCGATCTTGCCCGGGTTGAGCTGGTTGAAGGGATCGAAAGCGGCCTTGAGTGCCTGCAGGGCCGGATACAGCTCGCCGAAGTACTCGGGCACGTATTGCGAGCGCAGGCCCTTGCCGTGCTCGCCCCAGAGCAGGCCACCGTGCCGCTGGGTGAGCGCCGCGACCTCGTCGGAAATAGGCCGGATCAGGGCGGCCTGGCGCGGGTCCTTCATGTCCAGGATCGGCCGCACGTGCAGCACGCCGGCATCGACATGGCCGAACATGCCGTACTGCAGGCCGTGACCGTCGAGCAAGGCACGAAACTCGCCGATGTAGGCCGCCAGGTTCTGCGGCGGCACGGCGGTGTCCTCGACGAACGGCTGCGGCCGGGCTTCGCCCTGAACGTTGCCGAGCAGGCCCACGGCGCGCTTGCGCATCGCGTAGACCCGGCTCACCGCCAGAGCGCCGACCGCCAGCGTGTGACCCAGGCGCTGCACCGTGGTGTCCTGCTGCAGGTGGGCAATGAACTGTTCGACACGCTGCTCGACGACGGCCAGGTCGTCGCCGCTGAATTCCACCAGATTGATGCCCAGGGTCGGCGCCTGTGCGTCGGTGGGAAAGTATTCGGCCACGCCATGCCAGACGATGTCGTTCATGGCTAGCAGGAGGACCTTGGAGTCCACGGTTTCGATCGACAGCGGCTGGTGCGCCATCAAGGCATTGGCGTCGTTGAGCGCGTCCATGAAGCCGGCATAGCGCACATTGACCAGAATGGAATGCCTGGGGATCGGCAGCACGTTGAGCTTGGCTTCGACGATGAAGCCCAGCGAGCCTTCCGAGCCGCAGAGTACGCTGTTGAGGTTGAAGCGCCCGTCGGCCTCGCGCAGGTGGGCCAGGTCATAGCCGGTCAGGCAGCGGTTGAGTTTGGGGAAGACCGCGTCGATCAGTTCGGCCTGCTCGTCGGCGATGGTCGCTGCGCACCGATAGACCTCGGCGATGCGGCCGTCGCCCGCGCGGTTGGCTTGTAACTGCGACGCATCGAGGCTGTGGCTGTGCAGGCGCTCGCCGCCCAGCAGCAGGGTGGTCAGCTCCAGCACATGGTCGCGGGTCTTGCCGTAGGTGCAGCTGCCCTGGCCGCTGGCGTCGGTGTTGATCATGCCGCCGATGGTCGCGCGGTTGGAGGTCGACAGCTCGGGGGCGAAGAACAGTCCATGGGGCTTCAGGGCTGCGTTGAGCTGATCCTTGACCACGCCGCTCTGGACCCGCACCCAACGCTCTTCGACGTTGATTTCCAGCACCTGGTTCATGTGCCGGGACAGGTCCACCACCAGGCCATCGGTCAGCGACTGGCCGTTGGTGCCGGTGCCGCCGCCGCGTGGGGTCAGTACTACACTGCGATGTTCCGGCTGGCTGGCCAGGCGGGTCAGGAGCTGCACGTCGGCCTCGTGCCGAGGGAATACGGCGGCCTGGGGCTGGCGCTGATAGATCGAGTTGTCCGTGGCCAGCACCGTGCGCATAGCGTAGTCGTCGACGATCTCGCCCTGGAAGCCTGCACGTTCGAGCTGACGCAGCAGCGCCTGATAGGGCGCAAGAGGAGCTTTCTGGCGGGACAGTTCGGCGATCATGGCAGTCGGAATCCGGCGGGGCAGTGGATTTGCATTCGAAACAGGCATGTGTGCAATGGGCCGAAGCGTGCGGTGATCGAGTTCGAAGAGCCGATCGTATCTACCGCAGGGGCCTTGCATGATGACGTGCGTGACCGTATTTTCGCCGACACGGGCCCACCGGGCAAACGTATATCCTTCGTTTTTTGCATGAGCTCAATGAATGAATCCTCGACGGCTCACACCTTCCATGTCTTTGCTGCTGGCGTTCGAAGCTGCTGGTCGCCACGGCAGTTTCACCCGGGCGGCGGCCGAACTGGCCTTGACTCAGAGCGCGGTGAGTCGGCAGGTGCAGGTCCTCGAAGCACTGCTTGAGGTGGCGTTGTTCAAACGTGAAGGCAGGCACATCGAGTTGACCGCAGCAGGCGCGCTGTACCAGCACGAGCTGGCCGGCGCCCTGGCGCGGATTCGCGGCGCCACCCTGCAGACCATTTCCCACCGCATCGAGGCAGATACCCTGCACCTGGCGGTGCTGCCGACCTTCGCGTCCAAATGGCTGATGCCGCGGATGGGAGACTTCTATGGGCGCCACCCTGGCAGTCTGGTACATCTTCATTCGCGCATCGTGCGCGGTGACCTGTCCGAAGGCGTGCAGGACATGAGCGCCATCATCTGCGCGGGGTCGGGGCAGTGGCCGGGCTATGTGGCGCATCGATTGCTCTCGGAGAAGCTGGTGGTGGTGGCCAGCCCCAAGGCCTTGCCCGCTCATGAGCAGATGTCCGTGCAGGATGCAGGTCGGCAGCTGCTGCTGGGCGTGGTGTCGCGGCCACACGCGTGGTCGGACTGGTTTGCCAGCGTCGGGTTGACCGGCTCGTCGACCCCGCGCCTGGGGCCGAGCTTCGAGCATACGGCGCACCTGATCCAGGCGGTCATCGCCGGGATCGGCATCGGGCTGGTGCCGCGCATTCTGGTACAGGACGAAATCGCTCAGGGTGAGTTGGTGACCCTGTTCGAGCCCATGGAAAGCGGTCGCGGGTATTACCTGGCGTATCCCACCCACAATCAGCAACTGCCGTCGCTGGTGGCCTTTCGCGAGTGGTTGCTGTCCATTCCGTTTCCGGACAGTTGAGGTTGCAGGCCCGCAGACACCCCGATCCCCTGTAGCAGCGGCGCAAGCCGCGTCCGGCCTCACCGCAATTCGCCTGACACTCTGCGTGGATCGCCGAGGCGGCTTGCGCCGCTGCTACAGCGGGGCGCAGCGCATCAGGTGGGTCGAGGGGTTGCACACGTTCTGTAGCAACTCGCTGACAAACCATCGAAGGGCCCGGCTGTCAGAGTGCCACTGACCATGAGGAATAGCCGTGTTCCACATCTATGCGACTGTCGCGTTTCTGTATGTTGCGCTGCGCTTCATCTACCCATTGCCCCTGGCCACTGGCTGGCGTTTGCTGATCGGTCTGGTGCTGCTCGCCGCGTCCAAGTATCACCTGCTGATTCTGGCGTTCACCGGGACCATGTACTCGCCTGAAGTCCCCTATTGGGTGGCGTACAGCGCTGGCTGGGCCTTTACCGGGTTTGCCCTGCTGTTCGCTTTCGTGCTGGTACTGGATCTGGGCATCCTGCTGACCCGCCTGGTCCGTCGCCGCGCTTCGTCACGCGGGGCCCTGGCCAAATGGCGCTATGGCGTGGCAGTGCTGGCGGTGGTGGTCTCCGGCTTCGGCGTGGCCCAGGCCACTCGCGTGCCGGACGTGCGTCAGGTGGACATCCAGATACCCGGGCTGGCGCCGACGCTGGATGGGTTCCGGCTGGTGCAGTTGTCCGACCTGCACATCAGCGTGCTGTTTCCCGAGCCTTGGGTGGAAGAAGTCGTCAAGCGCACCAACGCCCTGGCGCCGGATCTGGTAGTCATCACCGGGGATCTCATCGACGGCACCCTGCAGGCGCGGGCCACGGACGTGCGACCGCTGGCGAAGCTGCGCGCCCGCGATGGCGTGATCGCGATTCCCGGCAACCACGAGTATTACTTCGGCAACGAAGGCTGGATGGCCAAGTTTCGCGAGGCGGGCATGCACAGTCTGATCAACCAGCATGAGGTGGTCGGCGATACACGCGGGCAACTGGTCATCGCCGGTATCACCGACAAGGTCGCCACCCGGTACGGAGGCAGCGCACCGGACCTGGATCTGGCCCTGCGCGGTGCACCGGCCGATGCGCCGATCGTGCTGCTCAACCATCGACCCGCCGGGATCGACCAGGCGATCGCCGCAGGCGTCGATCTGCAGTTGTCCGGGCACACCCATGGCGGGATGATTCGCGGTTTCGATCAGGTGGTGTCCAAGGCCAACGAGGGGTTCGTGTCCGGGTTGTACCGCCGCGCAGGCCTGCAGCTGTATGTCAGTAATGGCAGCGGGTTGTGGAACGGCTTTCCGATTCGTTTGGGGGTGCCGTCGGAAATCACCGAGTTCACTTTGCGCGCAGTGCCGTCCGGACGCTGAGTCGCTATGTGGAGTGAATCAATGGCTTGCGTTGCACTCCTTTTCTTGAAGGGTTTTTCATCACATGAGGAGCAAGACCATGAGCCATGCATTCAAGGTGGGCGATGCGGTGCGCTGGAATTCCGAGGCGGGGGAGATCCACGGCAAGGTGACCAAGGTTCACGTCAAGGACGTGGAGTTCATGGGCAAACACCGGCCGGCGTCCAAGGACGAGCCGCAGTACGAGGTCAAGAGCGACAAGACAGGTCATTCGGCGCTGCATCACGGCGATGCCTTGCACAAAGCATGAACATCGTCTGCGCCCCGTGTAGCAGCGGCGCAAGCCGCGTCGGCGTTATACGTGGAGTGTCAGGCGTATTGCGGCGAGGCCGGACGCGGCTTGCGCCGCTGCTACAGGGGCGGTGCAAGCCGGGATTGGGTTATTTGAAGTCGGCGGCGCTATGGCGTTCGGGGACTTGGGTCGCTTCATCGCCCCAGGTGCGGTTGACGCGTTGACCGCGCTGCACGGCGGGACGTTGGGCAATCTCTTCGGCCCAGCGCTGCAGGTGAGGATACTCGTCAACCGCCAGGAATTGCGCTGCGTCGTACAGATTGCCGCGCACCAGTTGCCCATACCACGGCCAGATCGCAATGTCGGCCACGGTGTATTCGTCACCGGCTATGAAACGTGTCTCGGCCAGTCGCTTGTCCAGTACATCCAGCTGACGCTTGGCTTCCATGGTGAAGCGATTGATCGGGTACTCCAGCTTCTCCGGCGCATAGGCATAGAAGTGCCCGAAGCCGCCACCCAGATAGGGGGCTGCGCCCATCTGCCAGAACAGCCAGTTCATGGCTTCGGTGCGTGCTGCCACATCGGTGGGCAGGAACTCGCCGAACTTCTGCGCCAGGTAGATCAGGATGGAGCCTGACTCGAACACCCGCACGCCGGTACCTTCACTGTGATCCACCAGCGCCGGAATCTTCGAGTTCGGATTGATCTCGACGAACCCGCTGGAGAACTGATCGCCTTCGCCGATGCGAATCGGCCAGGCGTCGTATTCGGCATCGGCGTGGCCCAGTTCCAGCAGCTCTTCGAACATGATGCTTACCTTGACGCCGTTGGGGGTCGCCAGGGAATACAGCTGGAACGGGTGCTTGCCCACGGGCAGGGTCTGCTCATGGGTAGCGCCAGCGGTCGGGCGGTTGGTCTTGGAAAACTGGCCGCCGGATTCCGCGTCGTTTTTCCAGACCTTGGGTGGAACGTAGGGGGTAGGGCTCATGAAGTGTGCCTCCAGATAGGGTTGAAGATGCACGCCGGGCGTGGCAAGTGGGCGATGAAGATAGGACTTGGCACAGGCGCGTACAGTTCATCCCTGCCCCGTTTGAAGCCGGGTCCAGTGACGCCGGAAAGCAACCGGCTGTTTTTGAAGAATATTTATTGCAATTGGGGTTTCCTGCGCGAAAGAAACCTGATAAATTCCCGCTCGTTCATGCAGAGGCCAGCAACTGGCTTTCTCGCACCGGATACAGGGGCGTCGCCAAGCGGTAAGGCAGCAGGTTTTGATCCTGCCATGCGTTGGTTCGAATCCAGCCGCCCCTGCCATTATCCACGTCATATCGACACTGCACATGAACCCGGCACATGACGTGCACCTTCTGCTTCACCTTCCTGTTCGCACATGATTTCTCCACCCGCTGTACACGCTCGTCTCGCTTTCAGGATACGTGGCCTGTTCAAGGTGTGGCGCTGTCTGCTAGTCGTTTCACGTGAACCACCGGACACCCTTGACGCCGCGCGCGCTCGGGAACCCCGCTGCCAGGTCACTGCCTAACACAAACGTAGCAATGCATTGGGTCAATGGCACCTTTATAAGGTAGTTGGAGGCGTTCTGAACGACACGACAGTTGCAGCTCGCGCATTCCAGGTCGAGCGCCTGCGCAAGGTAATGGAAGAAGCCGGTTTCGACCTGCACGATCCCCACACTCATGTTGTGCTGAGCCAGTTGCAGGCCTTGGCCCGATCGCCTGCGCCCGAGGCCGCCCGTGATAAGCCCAGCCGTTCCCCGCATGTGACCGACGAGGCTCGCCAGCGCGCCGTATTCGACAGCTCCATCGATTTTGCGATGGTGGTGATCGATACCCAAGGCATCGTGACCGACTGGAACATGGGGGCGACCCACGTCATGGGTTGGACCTCGGATGAGATGTGCGGCCGCAGCGCCGAACCGTTTTTCACGCCCGAAGACCGCGAGCAGGGCCGGCTGGCTCTGGAAATGCGCCTGGCGCTGCGTGACGGGCGTGCCAATGACGAGCGCTGGCATCTGCGCAAGGATGGCCAGCGTTTCTGGGCATCTGGCGAGATGATGCCGCTGTATGACGACGGCCTGCACCTGGGCTTCGTCAAGATTCTGCGCGACCGTACCAACGAGCACCTGGCCGGCCTGGCCATAAAGGAAACCCAGGAACGCTACCGCCTGGCCGTCAAGGCCACCAACGATGCCATCTGGGACTGGGACCTGAGCGGCAATCAGGTGGTGTGGAACGAAGCACTCGAGCAGGCCTACGGCCATCCTCTGGCGTCGGTCGAACCGACCGGTGACTGGTGGATCGGGCATATTCACCCTGACGATCGCGCGGGCGTCTACGAGTCAATTCATGCCGTGATCGACGGCAGCCAATCGGCCTGGTCCGGCGAATATCGGTTTCAGCGTCACGACGGCTCGTTCGCCGAAGTGCTCGACCGTGGGCACGTCATTCGCAATGCCGAAGGGCGGGCGGTGCGGATGATCGGCGCAATGCTCGACCTGACCCGTGTGCGCAACGCCGAGAGCGCGCTGCGGCAGAGCGAGGAACGTTTTCGCAAGATCCTGGAGAACATCGAATCGGCGTTCGCCATCGTCGAGGTCAAGTTCGACGCCGAAGATCGGCCCATCGACTACTGCTTCATCGAGGCCAACCCGGCCTTCGAACGCCAGGCCGGTGTCAACCTGCGCGGGCGTTGGGTGACCGAGTTCGCCCCGGACCTGGAGCAGTTCTGGTTCGACACCTATGGCCATGTGGCCAAGACCGGCGAGCCGGCTACTTTCGAGAACTATGCCGAAGCGTTCAAACGCTGGTTCGATGTGCGAGCCGTGAAAGTCGGCCTTCCCGAAGAACGCAAGATAGCGGTGATCTTCAGCGACGTCACCGCCCGACGCAATGCCGAGGATCGTCTGCGCACCAGTGAAGCCGTAGCGCGGGAAAACATTGAACGGGTGCAACTGGCCCTGGCTGCAGGGGCCATCATCGGCACCTGGCATTGGCACCTGCCGACCGATCGCTTCGCGGTCGACGAAGGCTTTGCCCTGGCGTTCGGGCTGGATCCGGCGCTGGGCCGCGAAGGCTTGAGCCTGGAAACGATCGTGGCGACCGTGCATCCCGACGATCGCGAAGGCCTGAGCGCCGCGATCAGCGAAGTGATCCAGCGTGGCGGCAGTTATTCCCATCAGTATCGAGTCCGCCGGGCCGACGGCCACTATTACTGGATCGAGGCCAACGGCCGTGTCGAGAACGACGCCGAAGGCAAGCCGCTGCGTTTTCCAGGGGTGCTCATCGACGTCGAGGCGCGGCGCTCGGTCGAGGCCGAGCGCGATCGCGCCCTGTCTGCGTTGCGTGCCCTCAACGATACCCTGGAACAGCGCGTCACCGAGCGCACGGTCAAGCTGATCCAGGCCGAAGAGAAATTGCGCCAGTCGCAGAAGATGGAAGCGGTCGGGCAGCTTACCGGCGGCCTGGCCCATGACTTCAACAACCTGCTGGCCGGCATTTCCGGTGCGCTCGAGCTGATGAGCACGCGCATCGCCCAGGGCCGCTGGATGGAAACCGACAAGTACATCAGCACCGCACAGGGCGCGGCCAAGCGCGCTGCGGCGCTGACGCACCGGTTGCTGGCATTTTCCCGACGCCAGACCCTCGATCCACGGCCCACCGATGTCAATGCGCTGATGGAAGGCATGACCGAGCTGATTCAGCGCACGGTAGGCCCCAGCATTCGCGTGGAAACGGTCGGCGCGACCAACCTGTGGCCGACCCTGGTGGATGTCAGCCAGCTGGAAAACGCCTTGCTCAACCTGTGCATCAATGCCCGCGATGCCATGCCCAACGGCGGGCGCATCACCATCGAGACCGCCAACCGCTGGATGGATCGCGAGGCCGCGCGCAGTTACGACATACCCGAAGGTCAGTACCTGTCGGTCAGTGTCACCGACACCGGCACCGGCATGGCGCCGGACGTCATTGCCAAGGCGTTCGACCCGTTCTTCACCACCAAGCCCATCGGTCAGGGCACCGGGCTGGGCTTGTCGATGATCTACGGCTTCGCCAAGCAGTCGGGCGGCCAGGTGAGGATCTATTCGGAAGTGGGCGAGGGCACCACCTTGCGCATCTACCTGCCGCGCTATTACGGCGAGGTCGATGACGACATACCGGAAACCCGCGAATCCCTGGCTGCTGCGGCCCACGCCGGAGAAACCATTCTTATCGTCGACGACGAACCGACCGTGCGCATGCTCTTGACCGACGTGCTGGGCGATCTGGGCTACACCTTGATCGAGGCGGCCGACAGCCTGGCAGGCCTCAAGCTGCTGCAATCGGACGTGCGTATCGATTTGCTGATCACCGACGTCGGGTTGCCCGGCGGCATGAACGGTCGGCAGATGGCCGACGCCGGGCGTGAGGTGCGGCCTGAGCTCAAGGTGCTGTTCATTACCGGCTATGCGGAAAACGCAGCTATCGGCAATGGCTACCTGGGGCCCGACATGCAGGTGTTGACCAAGCCGTTCGCCATGGACACGCTGGCGTCCAGGGTCCGCGAGCTGATGAGTCCCTGAGCTCTGCGGTGCTGCCCGACTCACAGGAGTAGCCGATGAACGATGTCACCTCTAACAGCTCTGGACTTGTGCCGGGCTGGCACGCTCGACGTTGGCTAGGCTCGGTCGAGGTGCCGGTGCATTACATGCGCGGCGGTACCTCAACCGGTGTAGTGCTGTGGGAGCCGTTGTTGCCGACCGAGACGGTTCTGCGTGAGCAACTGCTGCGCCAGTTGATGGGTGTGCCCATGGCGGGCAGTCATCCCGGCAACCGGCAGATCACCGGTCTGGGCCGCGGTCCGGCGACCAGTAACAAGGTGTTCGTGATGAACACCGAACGCGTGGACGGCCAGCTGCGTCTGGTCAGCACCCTTGCGCAACTGGCCAGTGACCATGCCGAGATCGACTGGAGCGTGAATTGCGGCAACATGTCCAGCGCGCTGCTGCTGTGGGCGCTGGATGTCGGACTGCTCCAAGCCCCGGTCGGCGGCTTGTGCGAAGTCGATATCCGCAACACCAACACAGGCGTGGTCACGACGGCGCGCATGCAGTGCGATACGCGGGGGGACTTCGTCACGGCGCAGATTCCTGGCGTGATGGGCGACTACCCCGCCGTGGACCTGTTTCTCCAGGCGCCGGTCGGCAACAAGACCGGTGCCTTGCTGCCGACCGGCGCGGTCGTCGACCACGTGGCTGGCATCGAGGTCTCCTGCGTCGATGTGGCGGTGCCGATGGTCATCGTCGATGCGCGCAGCCTGGGCAAGACCGGGCACGAACCCGTCGCATCGCTCGCGGCGGATGCGGCCTTCATGGCTACCTTGCGCATACTGTGGACCGAGGCCGGATTGAAAATGGGGCTGCGCCGCAAAGACGGTGTGCCCATGACCCGCGACGAGCTGGCGCGCAGCGAAACCATCCCCAAGATCTGCATCGTCGGCGCGCCGCGCGAGGGTGGTCATATCGCCGTACGCTACTTTACCCCGCAAACCGGTCATGCCTCCATGGCCGTGTCCGGCGGCTGCTGCCTGGCAGCAGCGTGCCTGATCCCAGGCACCACCGCGCACAAGGTGGCCCGTGACATTGCCGCTCCCGGAGCGACATTCGCGGACCTCCACGTCAGCATCGAAAACCCCGCCGGTCGCCTGGACACCACGGTGGTCGCGGCGCTGTCCGATGGGCAACTGCAGATCCGCAGTGCTGCCTACCGCCGCAGTACGCAGATTCTGATGCGCGGTCACGTGCCGCTTTATGCTGCTTCCAGCGAATTGCAGAGCGCACTGCTCGGTTCCTGATCCTGGCCCACCGAACTCCAAAGCGGCTCGGTGGGCCCGGGCCGTTACGGCATGCCCAGCCAGTTGGGCAAAGCCAGGGAAAGAAACGGCACATAGGTGACCAGCAGCAGAAACATCAGCAGGATCGACAGCCAGGGCAGGGCGGCGCGGATGGTCTGGCCCAGGGTCAGGCCCGTTACCGCCGAGGTCACGAACAGGTTCAGGCCCACCGGCGGATGCACCAGGCCGATTTCCATGTTGACCACCATGACGATGCCCAGGTGAATCGGGTCGATACCCAGCTCCATGGCGATCGGGAAGAAGATCGGTGCCAGGATCAGGATGATCGCCGAGGGCTCCATGAAGCTGCCGGCCACCAGCAGCACGATGTTGACCATGATCAGGAAGCCCAGCGGCGTCAGTCCTTCCGACAGCACCCAGTTGGTGATCTGCTGGGGAATCTGTTCGGTGGTCAGCACATGGGCGAAGAGCATGGCATTGGCGATGATGAACAGCAGCATGATAGTCAGGCGGCCGGATTCGAGCAGTACCTTCGGGCACTCGGCCAGGCGCATGTCCTTGTAGACGAACAGGGCGATGAACGCCGAGTACACCGCCGCTACGGCGGCCGCTTCGGTGGGGGTGAACATGCCGCTGTAGATGCCGCCCAGAATGATCACCAGCAACAGCAGGCCCCAGAAGGCGCGGCGTGCGGTGGTCAGCCATTCACGGAAGGTAGCGCGTGGCTGGGCTGGGAGTTTCTTGATCCGGGCGACGATGTAGATCACCACCATCAGGATCACGCCCAGCAGGATGCCCGGAATGACACCGGCCATGAACAGCTTGCCCACCGAGGTTTCGGTGGCCGCCGAATACACTACCATCACGATCGAGGGCGGGATGAGAATGCCCAGGGTACCGGCGTTGCAGATGATGCCGGCGCCGAATTCTCGGGGGTAGCCGGAGCGCACCATGCCGGCTACGGCAATCGAGCCGACTGCTGCGACGGTGGCTGGCGAGGAGCCGGAGAGGGCGGCGAACAGCATGCACGCCAGCACGGCGGCAATCGCCAGGCCACCGCGAATGTGACCGACGCAGGCGTTGGCGAAGTCGATCAGCCGTTGCGCGACGCCGCCGGTGGTCATGAAGGCGCCGGACAACAGGAAAAACGGTATCGCCAGAAAGGTGTAGCTGTCCGAGGTCTCGAACAACTTGATCGCCAGCGAACTCAGCGAGTCCTGACTGAACAGCAGAATGGATACCGCGCCGGAGAGGCCCAGGGAGATAGCGATGGGCACGCCCAGAAACATGAACACGAACAGCAGCAGGAACAGACAGATAACGGTCATCAGCGGTGCTCCTCGCCAGGGTTGGCCAGTTTGCTGGCTTCTGCCGCTTCGTCGGCCAAGCCCAGTCCGGTCTGCCGATGGGTATAGATGCGGTACATGATTTCCAGGTAGCGGGCGATGATCAGGGCGAAGCCGATCGGCACGATGAGTGCGATATGGCCGATCTGGATGCCGTAGCGATCCAGGTCCTCGGCGCCGATGCCGGCAACCAGCACCGCCGACACCCACTTGATGCTGGCGATCAGAAACAGGCCGGCGTACACCAGGCAGCAGCCGCAGGCGATCATCGCCAGAATGCGCTGCGCAGGCTTGCTGGTTTTCTTCACCAGCACGTCGACTCCCAGGTGGCCTGCGGTACGCACGCCGTAGGCGATACCGAAGAAGATCAACCAGCCGAACAGCGCCTTGGTCAAGGCGATGCTCCAGGTCATTTCCTGGGCATAGCCCATTAGGTGGTCGCCGATGCCGGCGAACAGGTCGCTGCTCCACGCCCATTTGTCGCTGAGGGTGTAGAACATCGTGTAGAGGTTGTTCAGCGCGACGTAGACGAACGTCACCAGCGTCATGGCAGCCAGCAGGAAGGCGATCATGCCTTCCTCGAAGTGCTCCCAGACTTGCCTGAGCGATTGCATAGGAATTCTCCGAGCGTCGAGAGAGCGGCCGCCGGCGAGCGGGCAGCCGCGCATGCTTCACTGGCGGCCGTAGCCAAGCCAGTGCAGGGGACAGGTCAGCCCCTCACGAGGCTTTGTTGGAGGCTTCGGCGGCCTTGATCAGGTCGGGGCCGATCTGCTCGGAGAACTTGTCCCACACCGGGCGCATCGCTTCGCGCCATTGTTGGCGTTGCTCGGCAGTGAGTGGGTCGATCTCGCTGGTCTTGGCGTCGATGATCTTCTGCCGCGCGGTCTGGTTCAGCGCTTCGGCTTGCTTGTTGACCTCGACGGTGACCTGGTCCATCAGCGTTTGCAGCTCGCCACGGACATCGTCGGGCAGGCCGTTCCAGAACTTGGAATTGGTGATGACCATGTAGTCGATCAGGCCGTGGTTGGTCTCGGTGAAAAAGGGCTGCACTTCGTGGACCTTCTGGCTCTCGTAGTTGGACCAGGTGTTCTCGGTGCCATTCACGGTGCCGGTCTGCAGGCCCTGATAGACCTCGGCGAAGCTCATCTTGCGGGGGTTGGCACGTATCGCCTTGAATTGCTCTTCGAGTACGCTCGACGCCTGGACGCGGAATTTCAGGCCACGGGCATCCTTGGGCAGGATGACCTTCTTGTTCGCCGACAGCTGCTTGAGGCCGTTGTGCCAGTAGGCCAGACCGTGGATGCCCTTGTCGTCCATGGAGGTCAGCAGCGCCTTGCCCTGGGGCCCTTGCTGGAAACGGTCGACTGCAGCCAGGTCATCGAACAGGAACGGCAGGTCGAAGATCTGCACCTGCTTGGTGTAATGCTCGAACTTGGCCAGTGATGGCGCAAGCATCTGCACGTCGCCCAACAGCAGCGCCTCCATCTCCTTGCCATCGCCGAACAGCGAGGAGTTGGGATAGACCTCCACCTTCACCTTGTCCTTGAGCTTGGGATCGGCGGCCACCAGTTTCTGGAACATCAGCGCGCCCTGGCCTTTGGGCGTGTTCTCTGCCACCACATGGGCGAACTTGATGACGACGGGATCGGCGGCCTGGGCCAGGGTTGCCATCGAAACGGCGGCGGCGCACAGCAGCGCCTGGGTCAGCTTGAACATGGAGATCACCTTGTTATTGTTGTAGGACAATCCATTCAGGGCGGTTTTACCGAACCAACCGGCCCTTTGCAGCGTAGGCGTTTTTCAGTTTGAGGATGGCTCAATCGACGCCGTGCCGAAAATCTGTATTTGCGTAAGCCGGCGTTCGGCATTACCGAACGCTTCAGTACAGGCCTAGCCCTGCAGGGCGTCGAGCAAACGCCTGGCGCGCTGCAACACCGGCGCATCGACCATCTGGCCGTCGAACCGGAAAGCGCCCGCACCCCCGGCAGCGGTGCTGGCCGCCAGTACGGCACGAGCCCATTCCAGATCCTGGACGCTGGGCGCCAGTGCCGCATGAATCACCGCCACCTGACGCGGATGGATGCACAGTGCGCCGCCGTAGCCCAGGTTGCGCGCGTGCTCGATGGCGCGCTGCAACCCCGGCGCGTCATCAAGGACGGCAAACACCCCGTCCAGTGGCGGCAGCAGGTTGGCAGCGCGCGAATGCAGCTGCACGCTCATGCGGCTTTGGTCGAGAAAGGCTTCTGCCGATGGCGTGCCATTGTTCAGGCCCAGGTCCAGGGCCAGGTCCAGGCTGCCGAAACACAGCCGTTCGACGCCGGGGCCGTTGGCGATGGACTCCAGCGCCAGCACACCCCGGGCGCTTTCGATGATCGGCCACAGCGGCTTGCCGGCCTGGCTCGCCGTGGTCAGTTGGGCGCAGGTTTCGGCCTTGGGCAACACGACCCCGACGACACCTGGGTGGCTGGCGCAGAAAGCCAGGTCGCTGGCGTGTTCGGCATGCCCGGGGGCGTTCACCCGAACCCATACGCGGGCCGTGTCGGTCTGCTGCAGAAACTGGGCAAGATGCTCCCGCGCCTGGCGCTTGAGGACCTCTTCGACGGCGTCTTCGAAATCGACGATCACCGCATCGGCGCCTGCGGCCAAGGCTTTGGCGAACCGTTCGGGGCGGCTGCCCGGCACGAACAGAGCCGAGCGAAGGGTAGGTATCGGCATGGTTCATGGTTCCCGGTGGAGGCGGTGGCAGACGGATCAGATCACGCCGGCCGCCGCCATGTGCGTCTGCTGTTCGGCTGAATAACCCAGCTCGTCAAGAATGCCTGCGGTGTGCTGGCCCAGGTCGGGGACCGCATCCATGCGCGGTGCGAACGCCGCGTTGCTGGCCGGCGGCAGCAGGGCAGGGAGCTTGCCGGACGGGCTGTCCACCTGGCGCCAACGGTCGCGCGCGGCCAGTTGCGGATGCGCCCAGACGCCAGCCATGTCGTTGACCCGGGCGTTGGCGATCTGCGCGGTGTCCAGGCGCTCCAGCACCTGCTCGACCGACAACGTCGCAAAGCTGTCGACGATGATCTGCCGCAGTTGATCGCGGTGACGTGAGCGCTCGAAGTTGCTGGAAAAACGCGGGTCGGCGGCCAGCGTCGGATCGAGCAGTACCTTCTCGCAGAACAGCGCCCATTCGCGCTCGTTCTGCAGGCCGAGCATCACCGTGCCACCTTCGCCGGTGGGGAAGGGGCCGTAGGGGTAGATGGTCGAGTGCGCCGCGCCGGCGCGGGCCGGTGGTGGCGCGCCGTTGTAGGCGTAGTACAGCGGGTAGCCCATCCATTCCACCAGGCTTTCCAGCATCGACACGTCGATGCGGCTGCCGACGCCGGTCTTGTCGCGCAGCATCAGTGCCGAGAGCACCCCGGTGTAGGCGTACATGCCGGCAGCGATGTCGGCGATCGAGCAGCCGGCCTTGGCCCGCTCCTCTTCGCCGGGTCCGCCGGTTACGGAGAGGAAACCGCCTTCGCTCTGGATCAGCAGGTCGTAGGCTTTTTTCTTCTCGTAAGGACCGCCTTCTCCATATCCGGAGATGTCGCAGACGATCAGACGCGGGTAACGCGCGTGCAGCGCTTCGAACGACAGTCCCATGCGCGCCGCCGCTCCCGGTGCCAGGTTCTGTACCAGCACGTCGGCCTTGGCCAGCAGTCCGTGCAGCACGGCATCGGCGGCCGCTTGTTTCAGGTCCAGTGTCAGACTTTCCTTGGAGCGATTGGTCCAGACGAAGTGCGAGGCCAGGCCGTCGACTCGCTGGTCGTAACCACGGGCGAAGTCGCCGCTGCCGGGGCGTTCGACTTTCACCACACGGGCTCCCAGATCGGCCAATTGACGGGTGCAGAAGGGTGCAGCGATGGCGTGTTCCAGGCTGATGACGGTGATGCCGTCCAGCGGACGCGGATTGAGCTCGGTCATGGGGTCACCTGTGGGTCAGATCAAATCGGTCAAGGTCTGGGCGTCGCGCAATTGCCAGATGCGGTCGATCAGCGCCTGTCCTTCGGCCGGTGTGCGTGCACCGGAAAAGGCCAGCAGGCGCAGGAACTTGGCTTCCAGTTCGGGGCGCGACAGGGTATTGCCGGGGTCGCCCTTGGGCTCGTCGATGGCGGCGCTCAGGGTACGGCCGTCAGTGGTCGTGACCATGACTCGCCCCAACCAGCGCGCGGGGTAGGCCGCATCGACCTCGGGGTCCAGCTCCATGCTGACTTTCTGGCGGAAGCCGTCGACTGCCGCATCCGTCAGCGCCAGGTCACGAAATTCGATCAGCTGTGCGCTGCCATGAACGGCGATCAAACCCAGCACCGCACCCATGGAGAATTTGGCCTGGTGTACCGTGCTGGGCTTGACCACTCGGCCCAGGACATCGATGGCGCCCTGATGCACGCGGGTGACCACCTTGGCGATCTGCTCGTGGTGCAGCCCTTCACGGTGCATCAAGTGCAGGAGGGCATCGGCGGCCGGATGGGTATGGCGGCACGAGGCGTGAAACTTGAACGAGGTTTCCGCCAGTGCCCAGCGGCTGCCCAGGCGATCGTCCAGACGGCTCGCGTCGGCGTCGCTGGACATGCCGGCAGCCAGACCCTGCTCGCCTTCCAGGATGTTGCGTGCTCCGGTCAGGCCCTCTTCGGTCATGTAGGCGGCGAGCAAGCCATCGGCGGCGGCCTTGGCGGTATGCAACTGCTTGGAGTCGGCGGCGTCGCGCAGGAATTCCCAGAGCCCGGCCGCCTGGGTGCCGGCATTGCCCAGCAGGTTGATGAACTGCTCGCGGTCGAACCCCAGCAGTTTGCCTACGGCGACTGCGGCGGCCAGGGTGCCCACTGTGGCGGTGGTGTGGAAGATTCGATAATGGGAGCGGCCCATGAACTCGCCGATGCGGATGCCCGCTTCGTAGCCGGCCACCGACGCCAAGAGCAACTCCCGCCCCGATTTGCCACGCTCCTGCGCCGCGGCCAGCACGGCGGAAAATACCACCGTGGCAGGGTGCAGCACCGAGCTGTTGTGCAGGTCGTCCTGCTCCACCAGGTGCGACGCGGCGCCGTTGACCAGCGCGGCAAAGTAAGGCGAGGTGCCGCGACCGTTGACCAGCATTCTTGCCGGGCCGTCGCCGGGCCCCATGCGCTGCGCGTAGCGTTCGAACAAGGGGATGGGGTGGGCACCCTGGCTGGCCAGTGCCGAGCCGACCCAGTCCAGGAACAGGTCTTCGCAGCGGGCCAGAACGGGCTCTGGAATGTCGGCGTATTGCAGGTCGGCGAGAAACCGGGCCAAGCGCTGTGTGGCATTCATGGACAGGCCCTCAGAAACTGCGTGGCAGTTCGAGCAGATGCTCGGCCACGTAGGACAGGATCAGGTTGGTGGAGATCGGCGCCACCTGGTACAGGCGGGTTTCGCGAAACTTGCGCTCGACGTCGTATTCGCAGGCAAAACCGAAGCCGCCATGGGTCTGCAGGCAGGCATTGGCGGCCTCCCACGACGCTTTTGCAGCCAGGTACTTGGCCATGTTGGCGCTGGCGCCGGCGTTCTTGCCGCTGTCGTATTCCTCACAGGCGCGCCAGCGCATCAGGTCGGCCGCTTCGATTTCGATGTGCGCCTCGGCAATGGGGAACTGCACGCCCTGGTTCTGGCCGATCGGCCGGCCGAATACGACCCGGTCGCGGGCGTAGGCGCTGGCCTTTTCGATGAACCAGCGACCATCACCGATACACTCGGCAGCGATCAGCGTGCGCTCGGCGTTGAGGCCGTCGAGGATATAGCGGAAACCCTTGCCTTCCTCCCCGATCAGGCTGTCGGCAGGCAGTTCGAGGTTGTCGAAGAACAGTTCGTTGGTCTCGTGGTTGACCATGTTGGCGATCGGCTGAACGGTCAGGCCCTTGCCGATGGCTTCGCGCAGATCGACCAGAAAGATCGACATGCCTTCGGATTTGCGCGTGACTTCGGCCAACGGCGTGGTGCGTGCCAACAGAATCATCAGGTCTGAATGCTGCACCCGCGAGATCCACACTTTCTGGCCATTGATGACGTACTTGTCGCCCTGGCGCACGGCGGTGGTCTTGATCTTGGTGGTGTCGGTACCGGTGGTCGGTTCCGTGACGGCCATCGATTGCAGGCGCAGTTCCCCGCTGGCCAGTTTGGGCAGGTAGTGACGCTTCTGCGCCTCGCTGCCGTGACGCAACAGGGTGAACATGTTGTACATCTGGCCGTGTACGGTCCCCGAGTTGCCGCCGCAGGCGTTGACTTCCTCGAGGATCACCGAGGCTTCGGCCAGGCCCAGGCCCGAGCCGCCGTATTCGCTGGGGATCATCGCCGAAAGCCAGCCGGCATCGGTGAGGGCCTTGACGAAGCTTTCGGGAAAACCCTTTTCTTCATCGATCTTGCGCCAGTAGGCGGCGTCGAATTCGGCGCACAGGGCACGAACGCCTTCGCGGATGGCATTGAGGTCTTCTTCGTCATAGGCAGGCATGTGCGGATCTCGGAGTCGGTGTTGAGTGAGCGGTTACTGGCCAGGTTGTGGCGAGCCGGTAGTGACAGTGTCGAAAGCGACATCGGCGCTCTGGGCGACACCGGCCTCGTTGCCGGCCCACAGGCGCGCCTTGCCCTGCTCGAGCAGGCAGCCGCCGAGCTGGAACGGGGTGGGTACGGTAAGGGGGCGCACGCCTCGATAGGCGAAATGCCGCACCCGCGCCTGGGGGTTGGCGTGGATGAAGCTGCGCAGCAGCAGGGTGGCGATCAGCGGGCCATGCACCACCAGACCGGCGTAGCCTTCGGTGCCGGTCACGTAGGGTTGGTCGTAATGGATCCGGTGACCATTGAAGGTGACGGCCGAGTAGCGAAACAGCAGGGTCGCAGTTGGCGTCACGCTTTCACTCCACTGCGCGGCAACCGGCGCTGGGTCACTGGTCAGCTTGGGCGGGTTCGGCTCGCGGTAGACGATGTCCTGCTCTTCGCGCAGGCACAGGCGACCGCTCTGGCTGTAGTCGTGGCGTACGGTGACGAACAGCAACGCGCCAGTGTGGCCGTGTTTTTCTTCGATGCGCAGGATGGTGGAGACACGCTCGGCAGCAGAACCGACCGTCAGTGGTTCGATGAACTCGAGACGGCCCCCGGCCCACATGCGGTTGCGGTCATCCGCAGCGGGCAGAAAGCCGCCGCGCAGCGGATGCCCATCCGGGCCCAATCGACTTTCCGCGACCGGCGCCTGGAAGAAGCACCACTGCCACAAGGGCGGCAGGGGCTCGCCGTCTTTCGGCGCAGGCTCGCCGAACGTCGCGGCAATGCGTTCGACGATGTTCTGGCTCAGTACATCGCGCGCCTGCTCGGTGCGGCCCGTCCAGGCACTGTAGTCGATGGCTGAATCTGAAGCGCTCATGGTCGGCCTCTGCGTTGTTGTTGTGCAGCGATGATGCGAGGCCCGACGCATTCTGTGAATTTGCATTTGCGTAAGGCGGCGTTCATATTTGCCGAACGCCCGACGGTAGGATCCCACCATGCATTTCGACCTGGCTGACCTGCGCCTTTTCATCCACATCGGCGAGTCGCCGAGCCTGACCCAGGGCGCGCGCCGGGCTTTCCTGTCGCCGGCTGCGGCCAGCGCTCGGATCAAGGCGCTGGAGCAACAGCTCGAGACGCGTTTGCTGTACCGCGACAGCCGTGGCGTGGAACTGACGCCCGCGGGCCAGAAGCTGCTGGTGCATGCGCGGTTGATCATGCGTCAGGTCGAATACCTGAAAGCTGATTTCACCCACCTGGGGGGCGACTCGGCAGGGCACATCCGTATTTTTGCCAACACCACGGCGGTCACGGAATTCCTGCCTGAAGTGCTGGCCGGTTTTCTTGCACAACGGCCCGGTGTCAGTGTCGACCTGCAGGAGCGACTGTCGCGCGACATCGTGCGTGGCGTGCTCGACGGCAGCACCGACATGGGCATCATCGCCGGGCCGGTGGAGGCGGCGGGTTTGCAGGTGATGCACTTCAGCACCGACCGACTGGTACTCACCGTGCCCTTGGGGCACGAGCTGGCCCAGTGCAAGCGCATCGGTTTCAAGCAGACGTTGGCGTTCCAGCACATTGGCCTGCACGAGGGCAGCACCTTGCTCAGCTTTCTGCGCGAACAGGTCGAGCGGAGCGGACAGGGGCTGTCGCTGCGCATTCAGGTGTCGAGCTTCGAAGCGATCTGCCGGATGGTCGAGGCGGGCGTGGGCATCGGCATCATTCCCGAATCGGCTGCCCTGCGGCACAGCCGCACCATGCGCCTGGTGACCATCGAACTGGACGAGCCCTGGGCAGTGCGCGAACGCAGCATTCTGGTGCGTGAACTCGAGGCGCTGCCGGGCACGGTCCGCGCGCTGATCGCCACCCTGATGCCGCCCCCGCCGCCGGATTGAGATGATGCATTGCAACTTGGCCCCAGGCTTTCTATCATCGCCGCGGGTGCGCCGCTGCATAGGGTACGGCGCAGGTTAAAGTTCAGCGTTGGTCGGGCCGCCAACGGAGACTCCCCGTGTCCGAAACCAAACCGGCCGTGCCTGTCATTCCCCGCCCGCAACAGCTCACCGAGCGCGCCCTGGCGGCGCTCGAACGCTTTTCCCACATCGAGGCCGTCAGCGGCATCGTTTTATTGCTTGCCGCCATCGCTGCGCTGGTCTGGGCCAACAGCCCGGCAGCCGAGTCCTACGAGCATTTCTGGCACACCCAGGTCACTGTGGGGCTGGGCGATTTCAGCGTGTCGCGCTCGCTGCACTTTCTGGTCAACGATGGCCTGATGACCATCTTCTTTCTGGTGGTGGGCGCGGAGATACGCCAGGAAATCAAGGACGGCGCCCTGGCCAATCTGCAACTGGCGACCTTGCCCCTGGGCGCGGCGCTGGGCGGCGTGCTGATGCCGGCCTTGCTCTACACCGTGCTCAACCATGGCACCGCCGCCAGCGCCGGCTGGGCGGTGCCGACCGCCACCGATATCGCCTTTGCGGTGGGCGTGCTGGCGTTGCTGGGCAAGTCGATCCCGGCCAGCGTGCGGATTCTGCTGCTGGCCTTGGCGATCATCGACGACATCGTGGCGATCCTGATCATTGCGGTGTTCTACACCGCCAGTCTCGACTACCTCGGCCTGCTGGTCGCCGTGGCCGGTGTGCTGCTGGTGCTGGTATTCCAGCGCATGGGCATCAGCAAGGCATCTGCCTACGTGCTGCCTGGGGCGATCGTCTGGTTCGGCCTGCTCAAGACGGGCGTTCATCCCACCCTTGCCGGGGTGATTCTGGGCTTGTTGACGCCGGTATACTCCAAGCCGATGGCCGAGCGTCCGGTGGACGTCATCCGCCGCAACTTCAACGAGTTGATGGAGCGCTTCACCCCTGGCAGCGACAATCGCGAAGCGGTGGTTGAGCCGCTGCGGCAGCTGCGCGATGCGCAACGCGAAGTACTGCCACCGGTGCAGCGGATTCAGGTCGGTCTGCACCTGTGGGTCGCTTTCGGGGTCATGCCGCTGTTCGCCCTGGCCAACGCCGGGGTGAGCTTCGGTGGGGCGAACCTGAGCGATGCGATGTCGCAGCACGTGTTTGCCGGGGTGATGATCGCCCTGGTGCTGGGCAAACCTCTGGGCGTGCTGCTGGCCAGTCTGCTGCTGGTCAAACTGAACATCTGCAGGCTGCCCGAGGGCGTGACCTGGGGTGGGGTGGGGCTGGTCGGCCTGCTCGCCGGGATCGGTTTCACCATGTCGATCTTCATTGCCGCGCTGGCCTTCACCGACCCGACCCTGCTGGCTTCGGCCAAGCTCAGCGTGCTGGCCGCTTCCACGGTGGCAGCGGTGCTGGGGCTGGTCTGGGGCAAGCTGGTGTTTGGCAGGGGGCGGGTGGGGTAGGGCTCGTTGTGGGATAGGCCTCTTTCTGTGGAGGCGGGCTCTTTGTGGGGCAGGCCTCTTTCTGTGGGAACGGGCTCTTTGTGGGAGCGGGCTCTGCCCGCGAAGGGTTCAGCGGTGAACCCTTCGCGGGC